>DASQHK010000747.1:0-4071 GCA_035632135.1 Bryobacterales bacterium | reverse complement strand
CGGCGATAGCGTGAATCGGTGTTGGAAATCAACCTGGACGGTGTCGCGGGCCTCTCCCAAGAGCACGTCGCGGCGGTCCGTCCGGCCATAGGAGACTTGCAGCTCCATTTCTGAACTTGGCGAGAGGATGCGCCTCCAGCGGGTCAGCATGTCGCCGCCGCTCGATCGAATCTGGCCATCCACCGCCTGCGAGTAGGGAGGGCTCAGCGAAAAGGTTTGGAGCGGCTGGCCGTTGCGCCCGCCGTAGAGATCCCCTTCTGCGGTCACAGAATCCTTGCCCGACTCCCAGTCCATCCGAAATCCCCCGCGGGCCGTGTGCCACGCATCCGCCGCCGAACCTCCCGCCGGGGTCAGCAGATCGCTCCGCTGAAAGTACTTCGAGTAAACGCGATAGTAGGCGTTGGATCCCAGCCTGCCTCCGTAGCGGAACCCGCCGAAGCCCTGCTCTTCGTTTCCGGTGCCAGTGCTCATCAGCCCGCCCTGCGTGTCGGCAGCGCGCTTGGAGATGATGTTGATCACTCCGTTGACGGCGTTCGCGCCCCACATGGTGGCCCCTGGACCGCGAATCACCTCGATGCGCTCGATGTCCTCCAGCAGCAGGTCCACGGTGTCCCAGTACACGCCCGAGAACAATGGCGTGTACACGCTTCTGCCGTCGACCAGCACCAGCATCTTGCTGCTGTACTGCCCGTTGAAACCCCGGGCGCTGACCGCCCAGGTGCTGGAGTCGATCCGCGCCACATCGAGGCCCGGGGCCATGCGCAGCGCTTCCGGAATGCTGGTGACTCCCGAGCGGCGGATGTCCTCCTGCGTAATCACGTACACCGCCGCCGCGGCTTCCGACAGCTTCTGCTGTTTTTTCCCCACCGAGGTGACCTCGATGTTGGCCAGCTCTTCCAGGCTCATCTCGGTCAGGTCGTTCGGCTTCGGCGGCTGCTGTTTGGGATCGGCTCGTGCCTGCGGGAGCACCAGAAGCGCCGACCACAGCAACGCCAGTCCGTTCCTCCATCGACAGTGCCGATTCATTCGGTCCTCCGGTCAAGTAGCGAGTCTGAGGAGACCCTCGACCCCTTAATCGGCTTGAAGGGAAGGAAGATACAGGTTGCTTCTCGCGCGGGGACGGCATTTCCCAATCGAACCATGATCCCGGCCCCCGCCCGATGTACCATAGTTGAAATGCTGAACAAGATTCGCCTGATCGGCCTGGGCGCAGGAATGGCGGTGGTGGCCGCGTTCCTGGTTTTTGTGGTGTGGATTCAGAAGGGCGCGACGCCGCACCTGGCCGGGGCGATCACCAACGTCCGTACCCTCGGCATGGATGAATCGAGTTCGGTGGCCATCGTGGACCTGCGCTTCACCAACGACAGCGACCATCCTTTTGTCGTCGGCTCGACGGCTATGTCAGTGGTCGATGCAACCGGCGCCGCCCACGATGGCCAGGTCATCGCCGCCGACTACATCGGGCAGTTATTCCAGCTCTTCCCCGCGCTGGGGGTGCGGGTTGGCGAGCCGGTCATCTTCAAGACCCGCATCCGCGCGCACGCCTCTTTCGTCGGCGTGCTCGCCGCCCGCTTCGAGGTACCCAAAGCGGACCTCGACGGCCGCCAGAAACTCACCCTCTCAATCGGCGATGTAGACGGCGCGGTCTCCCAGATCACCCGCTGACGCCGCGCCGGCCGGCAAGGGCTTGTTGAGGAAGCGCACCAGCGGCATCATCGCGCGAAGCAGCGTTACCAGCGCCGGGAGCAGCTTGGGGCTCTCGGCCAGCGCCGCCGGCCGGCTCACGTCGGCCAGGAACTGCTTGTAGCGCAGCAAATCGGCGGCCGGATGGTCTTTGGGAAATCCCTTCGGCGGCCGCGTCAGTTGCTCGCCCCACATCTCGCCGAACAGGCGCCGGAACTCCGGCGAGCCGATGATCGCGCGCAGCTTCTTGTGATGGTCCGCAATGTGCCGGCGGATGGCCAGCAGCGTCTCCCGCTCCGGCATGTAGACGCCGCCCGCGATCTCCACGCCTTCCGGCGCGATGTGAAAATACAGGCCCGCGCAGTTGTGCTTCGGCATTCCGCGCGGGTGAAAGGTGGCCGCGATGTGGGTCTTGTACGGCGTCTTGTCGGCGCTGAAGCGCGTGTCGCGGTAGATGCGGTAGATCGCCCGCCCCGGGTCGCACAGCATTTCCGGCGCAAAACGCTGCATCTCGCGGCCCAGAGCGAGCACCAGCTCGACCATCGGCCCCTTTACCTTTTGCTCGTAGGTATCCTTGTACCGCAGGAACCACTCGCGGTTGTTGTTGCGCTTCAGCCGCCGCAGGAATTGCAGCGCTTCCGGGGGAAAGCCGGGAAATGTGGCCGCCATGTCCGTGCCTCTATAATGAAAACGTGATCCAACCGACCCATGCTGCGCTGCTCGACGTCCTGCGCTCCATTCCTGGCCTCGTGCTGCGCGAGAATGTCCCGCTCGCCCAGCTCACCCGGTTCGCCATCGGCGGCCCGGCCGACGTGCTGGCCGAAACCGGCGATCCGCGCGCCTTCGTGGAGGCCATCCAGGCCTGCCGCCGTGCCGGAGCGCCCTTCTACGTCATCGGCGACGGCAGCAACCTGGTGGTCTCGGACCGCGGCTACCGGGGCGTGGTGTTGCGCTTCGCCGCCCGGGACCTTGGCGCCGAGGGAACCCACATTGTCGCCGATGCCGGCGCTCCCTTGCAAGAACTGGTCGACTTCTCGATCGGCCGCGGCCTGGCGGGTCTCGAAACGCTCACGGGCATTCCCGGCTCGGTGGGCGCCGCCGTTTACGGCAACGCCGGCGCCTACGGCCACTCCATCTCCGAGCGTGTCAGCCGGGTCGAGGTTTTCGACGGCGAGGCGCTCCGCGAGTTCGCCAACGCCGACTGCCGCTTCGAATACCGCGAGAGCATTTTCAAGAAGCACAAGGACTGGATGATCCTGCGCGCGCATCTCGATCTCACGCCCGGCGACGCCGCGGCGCTGCGCCGGCGCGCCGATGAAATCCGGAAGGTGCGCGACGAAAAGTTTCCGCCGGCGATGAAGTGCGCCGGCAGCATCTTCAAGAACCTGCTGGTGGCCGAACTGCCCGCCGCGGTGGTGGCCGCCATCCCGGCCGAGGCCATTCGCGAGGGTAAGGTGGCGTCGGCCTATTTCCTCGACCAGGTAGGGGCCAAGGGCACTGCGCGCAACGGCATCCAGGTCGCCGATTATCACGCCAACCTGATTTACAACTCCGGTTCGGGCACCGCCGCCGATCTGCGCGCGGTGATTGCCGAGCTGCGCGGCCGCGTCCAGGAGCGCTTCGGCATTACGCTGGAGGAAGAAGTGCAGTACTTAGGCGACTGGCAGAGCTAGAGCACGCCGCGCCAAGCGACGGCGCGCGCAGGCCTCGGGAGGCCATCGCTACGGCGTCACAGTCGCGATGTTTGAGTAGCCGGAGAAACTTGTTCCGCTCTGCGCCCGCACGCGGTAGTTGTACGTCGTCCCGGCTGACACACTGCTGTCCTGGTAGCTGGTGGTGGTCCCCGAGACCTGGCCAATCTGGGAGAAGCTCGTGCAAGATGACCCCGTGCACCGCTCGATGTCGTTATTCGCGCCAGGATTGCTGCCGTTCGCCCAGCTCAGGCTCACCTTTCTCTTTTTCCCTGTACGGACGGCGCTGGCCCTCAGGTTGCTCGGCGCACTCAGCGCAGGCGGCGCTTGCGTAGCGGCCGTGGAGGTTGCCGAGTTGGCCGTCCCGCCGGCGTTAACCGCCTGCACGGCGTAGCTGTACGTCGTCGACGCGGCCAAGCCGGTGTTCTTGTAGCTGAAGACGTTGGCCGCCACCGAGCCAATGACTGTGGTTGGCGTGCAGGTCCCCGTGCACCGCAGAATGTTAAAGCTGGTCTGGCCGCTGCCGCCGGACCAAGCCAGATCGATCTCGCTCGAGGAAACCACGGTGAGCGTCGGGGCGCCCGGCGCAGTCGGCGGGGGCGGCGTCAGCGTGGCAGCGCTGGCGGTTCCCGAATTGGCGCTGCCGCCCGAGTTGTACGCCTGCACGATATACGTGTAGGTGGTAGCTGCCGCCAGG
>DASQHK010000746.1:0-2635 GCA_035632135.1 Bryobacterales bacterium | reverse complement strand
TTCGACAACGTGGGCGGCTCGATTACGGACGCTGTTTTGCGTCTGATCAACGTGCACGCGCGGATTTCCATCTGCGGACAGATTTCTCTATACAACCTGGAGCGCCCGGCGGTGGGGCCGCGCTGGCTGCCGTTGCTGATCGTCAAGCGCGCCAAAGTGCAGGGCTTTCTGATCACCGACTACGCCCCTCGATTCGGTGAGGGTCTGCGCCAGTTGGAGGAGTGGCTGCGGGACGGCAAGCTGAAATACCGGGAGCAGTTCGCCGACGAAATCGAGAATGCGCCGCGGGCGTTTCTGGGAATGTTACGGGGCGAAAACATCGGAAAGCAGTTGGTGAAAATTTCCGAGCCGGACTGATCGTCCCGTCCGCCGTCACCGGACCCTCCCTCACCACACTTCCAGCGAAAGGCCGGGTATGCGGGGAAAGCTGCGCTTGTCGCAAGTTGCCAGCGTGCAGCCGGCGGCGATGGCGGTGGCGGCAATCAGCAGATCGTGAGCGCCGATGGCGGCGCCCCGGGCGGCGAGACGCGCGCCCAGGCGGGCGTGCACGCCGGCGGCGAGAAGGTCAAAGGGAATCACGGGCACGTTCGCCAAAAGCTGCTCGACAAAAGCCTCGCGGCGATTCCTCTGCGCTGTCGTCGCTGCCCGGTGCACGCCGTGGAGCAGCTCGGAGGCCGTGATGGCAGCGACGGCGACGTCTTCATCCGCATGGCCGGCAAGGCGGGCGCTGAGATCGAAGCTGCCCCGCTCGACGGCGATGAGGACGCTCGCGTCGATCAGCGTTGCCATGGCGATCTGGGAACGGCGGGCTGGCGCCTGGTGATGCGGGCAACCGCGTCCCAATAGCCTTTGTCGGGTTTGGGGATAGAGCCAAGCAGGCGAGCCAGGCTCGCCAGGGTGAAGCTGGCCGGCCGGGCCGGCGTCAGACGGCAGACCGGCTCGCCGCCGCGCTCGATCACGAATTCCTCGCCCCGGTAGCGGACACGGTTGAGAAGGTCGGAAAACTCGCGGGCGGCGCGAGTGGCGGAGATGTGGGAATCCATAAAATCAGATTATCATACTATCAGATAGAAGACCCGCTGGCGGCGCGGCTAGATTGGCCCGATGGACCGGACCGGCGGGCGGGCCGCTCAATCACCGGCGCCGTACCCCATTCGTGATACGCTCGGTGGATCAAGCTGCTTTGTCGAGCACCATGCTGCACGCTCTCGGCGCGCCCATCCGAATCTTGCTGGCTTGCGGTTTCACCGTGCTGGTGGCCTGCGCGCTGGGGCGGTGGTTTCTGCAGGCCTGCGGGGCGTGGGGGATCTTCACGCGCGCGGAACGGCCGGTGCTGGCGTTTGCGATGGGGTCGGCGTGGCTGAGCAGCGTGGTATTCGCGCTGTGTGCGGCGCAATTGGTTTACAAACCGGTGCTGGTGGTGGCGGGCGCGGCGGCGCTGTGGATCGGGTTGCGCGGGCGCGGCGAGCCTCCAGCTGAAGCCCTGCGCGGCGCGCAGCGGCGATCGCCGGCCCTGGCGGCCGTTCTGGGTATCGCCGCGGCTTGCTATCTCTACCTATACCTGATGAATGCGCTGGCGCCGGAGATCAGCCCGGACGGGGCCAGCTATCACCTCAGCCTGGTGGCGCGTTACCTGCGCGAGCACGGCTTCAGCCGCATTACGACCAGCATATACGCCATGCTGTCGCAGGGCATGGAGATGCTGTTCGTGTTTGCGTTCGCCTTCGGCCGGCACTCCGCGGCGAAGGTGACGCACTTCACGTTCCTGGCGGCAACGGCCGCAGCGATGCTGCTGTTCGGGCGGCGGTTTCGACTGGGCGAGGGCTGCGCTGCGGTCGCAGCCGCATTCTTCGCCTTTTCGCCCGTGGTGGGCGTTGATGGGACCAGCTCGTACAACGACTGCGCCCTCGCGTTGTTCACGCTGCTCACCTTTTTCCTGTTGCTCCTGTGGGAAGAGAAGCAGGAGGCGTCGCTGCTCGCGCCGATCGGGGTGGCGGCCGGGTTCTGCTACGCGATCAAATACACTGGATTTCTGGCTGTGCCGTTTGCGCTCGCGTGGGTGCTGTGGAAGTCGCGATCGTGGCGCGCGGCGCTGCCGGTGGCGCTCCTCGCGTCGCTCTTCATTGCGCCGTGGATGGTCAAAGATGCCATCGTGATCGGGAACCCGGTGGCGCCCTTTTTCAACCGCCTGTTCCCCAATCCGTACGTCCACGTCTCGTTCGAAAAACTCTACACCTTTTTCATGCGGCACTACGGCGGCATCGCCGAGCATAACTGGAGCGACTACCGCCACGTTCCTTGGGAACTGGCAGTGGCAGGAGCCAAGCTGCAAGGGTTGCTGGGGCCGCTGTTCCTGCTGGCGCCGCTGGGGCTGTGGTCGCTGCGGCAGCGGATGGGCCGGCGGCTGTGGGCGGCGGCCGCCATTTTCGCGCTGCCGTGGTTCAGCAACGTGGGGACGCGCTTTCTGATCCCGTCGCTGGTGTTCGTCTCTCTAGCCATGGCGCTGGCGATCTGGCAGGCGCCGCGGGGCGTGGCGGCCGGGCTCTCCATCCTGCTGATAGGCGCGCACGCCATCGGCTGCTGGCCGTCGGTGATCAGCCGGTGGAACCACAAGCAGCCCTGGGCGCTCAAGGGC
>DASQHK010000745.1:0-3330 GCA_035632135.1 Bryobacterales bacterium | reverse complement strand
CCCCAGCCGGGCGCTTCATTGACCCAGTAATACCCATCTTTGATCTTCGGGCAGCCCGGAAACACTTCCTGCGTCTCTTTCGGGAACACGGTCTGCTCCTGGATGCCGAAGTTATAGCAGGAGACGTCCAGCGCGATGTTGGCGCAATGGCCCACCGGCGAAACGTCGCCGGGCCCGTGCCATGCCGTGCGCACGTTGAACCATTCTCCCAGGGCCGCCACCTTGCGCGCCGGCGTGAGGCCTCCGATCTGCGAAATGTGGATGCGGATGTAGTCGATCAGGCGGTCGGAGATCAGGCCCGTGAACTCGTGCGGACTGTTGAACAGCTCGCCCATGGCCAGCGGCGTGGAGCACTGCTGGCGAATGATGCGGAAGTAAGCGATGTCCTCGGGGGAGAGAACGTCTTCGAGATAAAAAAGCTTGTAGGGCTCGAGCGCTTTGGCGAACTCGATGGCCTGCGTGGGGGTCACGCGCTCGTGCGCGTCGTGAAGCAACTCGATATCCCAGCCGATCTTGCTGCGCAGGTGCTCGAACAGCTTAGGCACCGTGCGAACGTAGGGACCCGACTCGAACACGCCGCGCGTCGGCTTGGCGTCCGGCGCGAGAGGGCCTGTGGCCGCCTCCTGGGCCGCTTGCCCGCGTCCCCGGCGCCCGCCGCCACCGGCCCCGTAGGCGGCCTGCCCGGGGATTGCCACCTGCACCCGCACGTGCCGGTAGCCTTGCTCCATCCACCGGCGCACGCCGTCTTCGGCTTCCTGAAAGTCCCTGCCCTGCGCGTGCGCATAAAGATCCACCGCAAAGCGCGCTTTGCCCCCTAGCAGTTGGTAGACCGGCATGTTGGCCCGCTTGCCCTTGATGTCCCACAGCGCCTGGTCCACGCCGCTGATGGCGTTGTTGAGCACCGGCCCGTTGCGCCAGTAGGAGCTGACGTAGCAGCTCTGCCAGATGTCCTCGATGTCGTCCGGGTTTTTGCCGATCAGGAACGGCCGCAGGAACTCGTCCACTGCGGTCACCACCGCCTTGGCGCGCTGCGTGAAAGTGGCGCAGCCCAGCCCGTAAAGCCCCGGCTCGCTGGTCAGCACCTTCACCACCACCAGGCGAATGTGGTTCGGCGCGGTGAGAAACGTTTTGATGTCGGTGATCTTCAGCGGCGGCAATCCGCGCCGGGCCGTCATTTCCTGCGGCGCGGGCGCCGCAAACATTCTGTGTCCGGCCAGGAGCTGGCTTAGATTCACCGCCCCGCCCGCTCCCAGCGCCTTCATCCAATCTCTGCGATTCATGCTTCGCCTCCGCAAAAGGAATCCTGATTATACGCCGATGGAGGCCGCCGGACCTCACCGCGCTGGACAGAGGGGAAGCCCACTCCCTACAATGAAAAATTGCTGCGGGGGCTGGGACGGTCTGCCCCGCGGAGGACACGTTTGCGAATTCTCGTTTCCGGCGGCGCTGGTTTCGTCGCTTCGCATCTTTGCGACCGGCTGATCGAGGAGGGCCACGAAGTCGTGGCCGTGGACAATTTCCTCAGCGGCCGCCGGGCCAATATCGCCCATCTCCAGGGCCATCCGCGCTTTGAGCTGCGCGAGCACGACGTCACCGAGAAATTCTGCGTCGACGGCCGCATCGATTCCGTCCTGCACCTCGCCTCGCCCGCCAGCCCCGTCGATTATCTGAGCCACCCCATCGAGTCGCTGCAGGTCGGCTCGGCCGGCACCAAGAATCTGCTCGACCTGGCCCTGGCCCATGGCGCGCCCTTCCTGCTCACCTCGACCTCGGAATGCTACGGTGACCCCGCCGAGCACCCGCAGAAGGAGACCTACTGGGGCAACGTCAATCCGGTCGGCCCGCGCTCGGTCTACGATGAGGCCAAGCGCTTCGCCGAAGCGCTTACCATGGCCTACCACCGCCGGCACGGCGTGAAGACCCGCATTGCGCGTATTTTTAATACCTATGGCCCGCGCATGAAGCTGAACGACGGCCGCGTCGTCCCCGCCCTGATCGACCAGGCGCTGCAGGGCCGCCCGCTCACCGTCTTCGGCGACGGCAGCCAGACCCGCAGCTTCTGCTACGTTTCCGACCTGGTGGACGGCCTCTGCCGGCTCATGCGCTGCGACGAAGCGCTGCCGGTCAACCTCGGCAACCCGCACGAGATCACCATTCTGGAATTTGCAAAGCGCATCCAGCAGCTCACCGGCTCGGCCTCGCCCATCGAGTTCCGGCCGCTGCCCGAAGATGACCCCCGGCAGCGCCAGCCCGACATCACCAAAGCACGCCGCCTGCTTGGATGGGAGCCGCGCGTGCCGCTTGAAGAAGGGCTGCGCCGGACGATCGACTACTTTCGCAGTCAGGCCGGTTCCGCGGCTTGAGCGCTCGCCCCGCCATGTCCTTTCGCAAAGCGCTGCTGCTGGCCGCCGGACGCGGCAGCCGACTCGGCGCAACCACCGATCAGGTCCCCAAGCCGATGCTGCGGGTGCGCGGCAAGCCCGTGCTCGAGCGCCACATCGAGCAACTGGCCGCCGCCGGCGTCGGGGAAATCTGGATCAACCTCTATCACCAAGGGCAGGTCATCCGCGACTACTTCGAGTCAGGCGATCACTGGGGCGTACAGATCCGTTATTCCGAGGAGCCGGCCCTGCTCGGTACCGCCGGCGCCTTGAAAAACCTCCAAAGAGAATTCGCGGCCGGCGATTTTTTCGTGGTCTACGGCGACAACCTCGCCGCCTGCGACTATCCAGCTCTCGCCGCCGCGCACCGCCCGGGAACGCTGCTCACCATCGCTCTCTATCACAATGACGATGTCAGCACGAGCGGCATCGCCGAGCTGGCTTCCGACGGCCGCCTCCTTCGCTTTCTCGAAAAGCCGGCTCCGGGCCAGGAGTTCAGCCACTGGGTGAATGCCGGCATTTACGCCGCTTCGCCGGCCCTGCTGCCGTTGCTGCCGCCGGGCGCGTCTGACTTCGGCCGCGACGTGATCCCGATGCTGCTCGCCGCGAGCAAGCCGGTGTGCGGCTTTGTGCTGCAACAGGCGGTCGAAGGCATCGACACGTCCGATCTGCTCGCGCGAGCCGATGTGCTGGGTGTGGCCGTAATCGGAGCGGGCCGCATGGGCGCGCGCCGCGCCCAAGTTGCTGCTGCCGCTGCGGGCTGCCGCCTGCTGTGGGTGATCGACCAGGACGCCGAGCGCGCGCGGCAGGTTGCCGAGCCCTGCTCTGCGCGCTCCGGCGCCGAAGCCGCCGCCGCGCTTGAAGATCCGCGCGTCGATTGCGTCGTTGTTTCCACGTCGAACGATCATCTCGCGCCACTGGCCCGCGCCGCCCTCGAAGCCCGCAAGCA
>DASQHK010000744.1:0-2498 GCA_035632135.1 Bryobacterales bacterium | reverse complement strand
CCGGCCTCTCGGGCATTGCCGGCGGCGACGTGCGGGACCTGGAGGCCGCCGGCTCCGCCGATGCCCGCCTGGCGCTCGAGGTGTTCGCTTACCAGGTCCGCAAAACGATCGGCGCCTATGCCGCTGCCATGGGCGGCCTGGACGCCGTCGCATTCACCGGCGGGATCGGCGAGAATTCGCCCGGCCTGCGCGAAGCCTGCTGCCGCGGACTGGAATTTCTAGGGATCCGGCTGGATGCGGCGAGAAACCGCAACCAGAGCGGCGACCGCATCATCTCGGCCGATGGCGCTCCGGTCGCAGTCCTCGCGCTTGCTACGAATGAAGAGCTGATTGTGGCCCGGGAAACGTACCGCGTCTTGCTCTCGGGCGGCGGATGAATTACCGGCGCTTTAGCGTGGGACGATCGTCGTCGCCGGACTTCTTATCTTGCCCGTTGCTCTGGCCGTCGACCGGGACCGTGCCGCCGTTGGCCGCCCGGCGCAGCGTGGGCCGGCCAGAGTCATCGGTCTCGACTTTGCGGCGGTTGTGCATGGCCATCAGCCGCGCCTTCACGTTCAGAAACTCCGACGTGCTGACCATGTACTCAGGGCGCGGCGGCAGGATCGTCTGGATCTCCTTCTGCGCCGCGACGACGCGATCCTCCGTCATGGGATGCGTGCTGAAGGCCTTGGCCAGCGTGCCCGGCTTGGTCTTCTCCATCTTCTCGAGCTTCTCAAAAAACGCCACGAACTCGTTGGGATCGTAGCCCGTCTTGTACAGGTATTCGAGGCCGAGATGGTCCGCCTCCCGCTCGAAGCCCCGGCTGAATTTCAGGAAGCCCAGCGGGATGGCCAGGCTGGCAGCCTGGTAGATGCCGTAGGTGGTCCACCCGCCCCCCATGAAGATGAGCGGGAGGGTGCCGATGTTCACGATCTCGCCGCGCGTGGCCTGGCGGGTGCCGTGGCGGGCGGCGACGTGCGCGATCTCATGCGCCATCGCGCCGGCCATCTCCGCTTCGTTGTCCGCCAGCGCGATCAGTCCGGCATTCACGAAGAAAAATCCGCCGGGCAGCGACATGGCGTTGGGCTCTTCGACGTCCAGCACCTTGATTGTGAAGGGAACCTTGGCGTCGGAGTTGCGCACCAGGTTCTGGCCCACGCGGTTGACGTATTCGGCGATCACCGGGTCGTCGATAATCTTGGCCTGCCGCTCCACTTCCTGCGCCAACTGCTTGCCCAGCGCAATCTCTTTCTCGATGGAATAAAAATTCACGCCCTTGCCGACGCCGCGGTCGCCGATGGCGTCCACATCATCCTTGCCCTTCTTGATCTTTTTCTTCTTCTGGGTAGTGGCAGTATTGTCGGCGGACTCGTCGTCCTGCTGCTGGGCGAACAGGGGCGCTACCAGCGCCACCGTCATCAGAATTGCCAGAGAAGCTTTCCTCATACCAGCGTTCCTTTCAGCCGCGCCGTCGGTCTGGGGTTGCCGTTCCTCGTCGAGCCGACCCGTAGCCCTCTGCTTACATTATACCCTCTGGTCCCTCTGCGCCAGTCAAATTATTAGACCTCTCCCGCCCTCGGGAAGTTACCGCTATCATGGAGGCTGCCGGGCGAGCCAGCCGGCGTAACAATCCGGCTTTGCAATTGTTACCAGGCAGGGGCCGCGCGCGGCCGGGGCTCCGGTTGGGGACAGCCAGAGGAGGAAGAAGCGCATGGAATTTTGGGAGCAATATCGGTCGGAATTTCCCGTGACCGAGCGCTGGGCGTACATGAATCACGCCGCCGTGGCCCCCCTCTCGCGGCGGGCCGCCACGGCCATGCAAGGTACGATTGAGGACGTTTGCCGCAACGGCGTGACGAACCATAAAGACTGGGACCAGGTTTACTCCTCCTTGCGCTCCTCGGCCGCCCGCCTGATCGGGGCGACGGCCGACGAGATCGCCATCATTAAGAACACCACCGAGGGCCTCGCAGTTGTGGCCAATGGGATAAATTGGCGGCCGGGCGACGTAGCGGTGGCGGTAGAGGGCGAGTTTCCTGCCAACTACTACCCGTGGCAGCACTTGCAAAAACGAGGGGTGAGTGTGCGCTGGGCGCCGCAGCGGGGAGGACGCGTCGAGTTGGAGGATTTGGACCGGGCCTGCCAGGGCGCGCGGCTGCTGACCATCAGCTTCGTGCAGTACCTGAGCGGTTTTCGGATCGACCTGGAGAAGGTCGGCGAGATCTGCGCCCGGCACGGCTGCCTGCTGGTGGTGGATGCCATTCAGGGCCTGGGCGTGTTCCCGGTTGACGTGCGCAAGGCCGGCATCCATGCCCTGGCCGCCGACGGGCACAAGTGGCTGCTCGGACCGGAGGGCTGCGGGATTCTTTACATCGCTTCGGAAGTGATTCCGCAGATCGAGCCGACCGAGTTTGGCTGGACCAGCGTGGCGCGCTGGCGGGACTACCGGAGCCGCGATGCGACCCCGCGTCCCGGCGCGGCGCGCTATGAGTGCGGAACGCTGAACACGGCCGGGTGCT
>DASQHK010000743.1:0-10955 GCA_035632135.1 Bryobacterales bacterium | reverse complement strand
TTTTCTGCTCGCCGGGATTGGCTCGGCTCCGCTGCTGGCGCAGATCATCCCTTACCCGGGCGGCGGCTACCCGGGCGGCGGTTACCCCGGAGGTTACCCGGGCGGTGGCCGCCGTGGCCCCGGCTTTCCCTTTCCTCGCCGTGGCGGATCAGGGCCAGCCTCCACAGACCGCAACGGGCCGCTGGCCAACTTCCGAGGGACCCTGCGGAAATTGGAGGCGAAGACCATCGTGGTGGAGCCTTCCGACAGCCGGGTCCTGGAGTTCGAGCGGTCCCGCAAGACGAAGTTCTACAAAGAATCGGCCGAAGCGAAGGCCTCGGACTTCAAGCCCGGCGATTACGTTTCCATCGACGCGACCCGCGACGAGATGGGCACATTGCACGCGGTGAACGTGCGCTGGGAGAAGGCGCCGCCGGCGGACGTGCAATCGAGCCACTCGCCCGGCGAGAGCACCACGCCGGACGCCGACCGGCCTGTGCTGCGCCACAAAGATCAGCCGGCCCAGGCGGAGCCCCCAGCGGCGGACACGCAAACGGCTGCCACCGCGCCGGCGGCTGCGCCGGGAACCCGCGCGCCGGCCGCGATGCCAGAACCGGGCGCGGACCGGCCCGTGCTACGGCGCCGAGATCAGCCCGCCACAGCCGAGCCGGCAGCGCCAAGCACGCCGACAGCCGCCAGCGCGTCGCGAACGGAACCGGAAACCGCCGAATCCGTCTCGATTCTCAACGCCCGCGAGTACCACGAGGCCAGCGAGGTGGGGCGCTCCGGCGACCCAGTGATTGAGAAGGCGCGCCAGGCGGCCGGCGCCTTCTCGGAGACGCTCCCCAACTACGTTTGCCAGGAATTCATGTCGCGGTTTGCGACCGCCCCGCAGGTGCAGGGATGGCAGCCCATCGATGTTGTCTCTTCCGAGGTGGTCTACGAAAACGGCCACGAGGACTACCGCAACCTGGCGATCAACGGCAAGCCCGTCAAGAAAGGGATGGAGCAGATGACCGGCTCGTGGTCCACCGGAGAGTTCGGCACCATACTGCAGGATCTGCTCTCGCCCGCCACAGCCGCCGATTTTCGCGTTGTAAAGCAAGCCACCATCAACGGCCAGGCCGCCGTGGTCTACGATTTTCAAGTGGAGCGCGAGCACTCCCACTGGCACATCCAGGTAGCTTCCCAGGCCGTCATTCCCGCCTACCGAGGCTCGGTGTGGATCGACAAGACCACCGGCCGCGTCCTGCGCATCGAGATGGAGGCGCGGGCGATCCCGGAGGCGTTTCCCACCGACAAAGTGGAAACCGCGGTCGACTATGACTATGTTCACATTGGAACCCAGCGCTTCCTGCTGCCCGTGCACGCCGAGACCCTGAGCTGCCGGCGCGGCTCGCGCGATTGCAGCCGCAACGTGCTCGACTTCCGCAACTGCCACAAGTATTCGAGCGACGCCGACATCACCTTCGAACAGCCGAAATGAAGCGCCCGTCCGCCTCCGCCGGCCTCGAACGATGGGAAAATGGGAGACAGAATGCGCTGGCGCAGCCTTGTTGCGTTGCTGCTGGTACTGGGTCCGGCCGATATAGGTATCGCGAAGACCATCACTTCGTTTGACCTCCAGGACGCCGCCGGCCGCCGCCACACCCTGGCTGAAGCTCGCTCCAGCAAGGCGATCGTGCTGCTGTTCCTGGGGATGGATTGCCCGCTCTCCAACGGGTACATCCCGGAGCTGCGCCGCATCTTTACCGACTATTCTCAGCGCGGCGTGGCCTTCTACGCGGTTCACTCCGACCCCGCGGCCAGCGCCCAGGAAGTCCGACGGCACGCGGGCGATTTCGGCTATCCCTTCCCGGCGTTGCTCGATCGGGCACAATCGCTAGCCCGGCAAGCCGGCGCCACGGCCACTCCGGAAGCCGCCGTCCTTTCGCCCGGTGGCGAGCTGCTCTATCGCGGCCGCATCGACGACCGTTACGTCGATTTCGGCAAGCAACGCCTGGAGCCAACCCGCCGCGACCTGCGCCTGGCGCTCGATGCGATCCTGGCCGGCAAGCCCGTTTCACAGCCCTTCACCAAGACCCTGGGCTGCGCGATTCCGTTCCGGCAACAGACCGCTGCTGCGGCTGCCACCTTTACCCACGACGTCGCAGCCATCCTTTACAAACACTGCGTATCGTGTCATCGGCCGGGCGAGATCGCGCCGTTTCCCCTGGTGACTTACGAAGACGCCGCGAAGCGCGCCACGCTGATCGCGTCGGTCACCGCCAGCCGCTACATGCCGCCGTGGAAACCGGTGCCCGGCTACGGCCATTTTCAGGGCGAGCGTCGCCTTACCGAGGCGGAAATCACTAAGCTTGGGGCCTGGGCCGGCGCCGGCGCTCCACAAGGCGACCCGGCCGCCTTGCCTCCGCCCCCGAAATTTCCGGAGGGCTGGCAGCTCGGCAAGCCGGACCTTGTTCTGAAAATGCCACAGCCGTTTGCCGTCTCGGCCGATGGCCCCGATGTCTACCAGTGCTTCGTCATCCCGCTCGACCTCGCACAGGACAAGTACGTGCGGGCTGTCGAGTTTCAGCCCGCGAACCGCCGCGTGGTGCATCACGCGCTGTTCTTCCTCGATTCCTCCGGTGAGGCCCGGCGCCGGGAGGTTGCCGAGGCCAAAGGGGGAGCGGGACCCGGCTATCGCTGCTTCGGCGTGCCGGGCTTTCTGCCGTCCGGCTCTCTCGGGGGCTGGTCGCCCGGAACCGGCCCCATCCTGTTTCCCGACGGCGCGCCCACCACATTGCGGAAGGGCGCCGACCTCGTGCTGCAAATCCATTTCCACCCTACGGGCAAGCCCGAAAGCGAGCAATCGAGCCTCGGATTGCATTTTTCAGACAAGCCACCGGAAAAGAAGCTCGCCGACGTCGCCTTGGGCTCGCGCCGCATCGACATCCCGCCGGGCGATCGCAGTTACAAAGTCACCGACCACTTCACTCTGCCTATCGATGTCGAAGCCGTCGGCATCATCCCGCACGCCCATTTCATTTGCAAAGACATGAAGGGCCTGGCGCGGCTCCCCGACGGCACGACCAGGTGGCTCATCCGGATTGAAGACTGGGACTTCAACTGGCAGGAGCAATACCGCTACGCCACGCCGATACACCTTCCCGCCGGCACCCGCGTCGAAATGGAGTTCACCTACGACAATTCCGACCAGAACCCGCGCAACCCGAGCCACCCGCCGCAGCGCGTCGTGTGGGGCCCCGAAACCACCGACGAAATGGCCGGGCTGCACATCGAAGTCATTCCCGACCGCATGGACGAGATGCCCATCCTCGGGCAGGCTCTATGGGGCAAAATCATGCGGAGCGTGGGCGGGAAATTCTACCGGCTGCCGGAATGATCTCTGGAATCCGCCCCGAGCGGCCACCGGCCCCCGGATGTCGCATCGGCCTGTTGACAGGGGCTTATGTTAAGTATTTTCCGACCAGCAGCGCGAGTTTTCGCCGGGTCGCTTCGGGAATGGCCTTCCGATCGGTGAGCAGAGCGTGGGAAAGCGCCGATCCACAGCGGCATTTTCGCTCCGCCGGCATGCGCCGCACCGCTTCTGCAATCACCGTCTGCGCGTTTTGCGCATTGGCCGCCAGGTGGCCGAGGATGTCATCGACCGTCACGGCCGCGTGCTGCGGATGCCAGCAGTCGTAATCGGTCACCATGGCGATGGTGACGTAGCAGATCTCGGCCTCGCGCGCGAGCTTCGCTTCCTGCAGGTTGGTCATGCCGATCACGTCCATGCCCCAGGAGCGATACACGTTCGATTCCGCCTTGGTCGAAAACGCCGGGCCCTCCATGCAGATATACGTGCCGCCACGCCGCGCCGTAACCCCTGCATCGCGGCAGGCTGCCTCCGCCAACTGCTCCAGTTGCGGGCAAATGGGATCCGCAAAACTGATGTGCGCCACCAGCCCCTCGCCGAAAAATGTGGACGGCCGCGCCTTGGTGCGATCAAAGAACTGGTCCGGAATGACAAAATCCCGCGGATGCAACTCTTCCTTCAGCGACCCCACGGCGCTGAAGGAAAGGATGCGCTCCACCTCCAGCATTTTCATGCCGTAGATATTAGCCCGATAGTTGATCTCCGAAGGAGAGAAGCGATGTCCCCGGCCGTGGCGCGACAGGAACGCCACCGGCTGCCCGTTGAGATCGCCCAGAATGTAATTGTCCGACGGCTTCCCCCACGGCGTGTCGAGCACTTCTTCTCGCGCGCCCGCAAAGCCCTGCATCGAATACAGCCCGCTGCCGCCGATGATCCCGATTCGCGCTGTCATTGCTTCTCCTCGACCAGCTCCAGCAGCACGCCTCCCGCCGAGCCAGGATGTACAAATATGTATCGATGCCCGCCCGCGCCGGTTTGAATTTTGTCGCTGATGAGCCGCGCCCCCGCCGCTCGCAGCCGCTCCACCGCCGCCTCCAGATCGGGCACGCGCAAAGCCACATGGTGCAGCCCCTCGCCGCGGCTGGCAATGAACCGGGCGATCGGAGAATCCTCGGCCGTCGCCTCCAGCAGCTCGATCCGCGGGCCGCCGCACGGCAGCATCGCCACCCGCACCTTTTCCTGCGCCACCTCCTCGCGCCCCTCCACCGCGAAGCCCAGCACGCGCTCGTAAAAGCTCACGGCCGCTTCGAGCGACCGCACGGCAATGCCCAGGTGGTCAATCCGCAGCTCGCTCATAGCGCCGCACCACCTCCTCGACGAACTCGTACGGGTCTCGCCGCCGCTCGGCCACGGCGGCCGCGGCCGCCTCGAGTTCGCCATCGCCCAGCGCCCGCTCCATGGCGCGCTCGAGCAACCTGTCGCGCAGCATCGCCGCCAACTGCGATTTCCAGTTGGAAACGGCCCGCTGCGGAAACCGGCACGACCGCAACGCCCCCAACAACTCCGCCGTGCCGCGGTCCTCGGTGGCTATGGTGCGCACAATCGGCGGCGTCCATCCATCCGGCCGGTGCGCGATCTCGAGCATGGCGCGCAGCTCCTGCTCGAGGCGGTCGGCTCCGTCGCGGTCCGCTTTGTTGATCACAAACACGTCCGCGATTTCCAGAATGCCGGCCTTGAGCGTTTGCACATCATCGCCCATGCCCGGCGCCAGCACGAGCGCCACCACGCCGGCCAGCTTCACCACTTCGACTTCATCCTGGCCGACGCCCACGGTCTCGATCAGCACCACGTCGCGGCCCGCCGCATCGAGCACCAGCGCCGCATCACCGGTTGCCCGCGCCAGCCCGCCGAGGAACCCGCGCGTGGCCATGGACCGGATGAAAATTCCCGGGTCGGAGGCGTGCGCCTGCATGCGAATGCGATCGCCCAGAATCGCGCCGCCCGAATACGGACTGCTAGGATCCACGGCGACAATTCCGACCGTCTTGCCCTCGCGCCGCAGCGCCGCCGCCAGCCGGTCCACCAGCGAACTCTTGCCCGCCCCCGGGGCGCCCGTAATCCCGATCTTCGCGGCTTTTCCGGAAAACGGAAACAGCGCGCGCAGAAGCTCGCCCGCCTGCGAGCCGCCGTTCTCCACCTCGCTCAAGGCTCGCGCGAGCGCCCGCGCATCTCCATCCCGAATTTTCTGGATCCACTGGTCGAGCGCCGGCTGCACAGGCCCCCAGCTACGCTTCTATTCCCTTAGCAACTGCCGCGCGATCACCAGCCTCTGAATCTCGCTGGTGCCTTCCCCGATCGTGCACAGCTTCACGTCCCGGTAAAATTTCTCCACCGGATAATCTTTGATGAACCCGTAGCCGCCGTGAATCTGCACCGCCTCGTTAGCGACCCTCACCGCCACCTCGCTCGCAAACAGCTTGGCCATCGAAGATTCTTTGGTGTTGCGCAGGTCCTGGTCGAGCATCCAGCCGGCGCGGTAAGTCATCAGCCTCGCCGCTTCGATCTCCGTGGCCATGTCGGCCAGCTTGTTCTGCACGGACTGAAACTCCGAGATCGGCCGCCCGAACTGCTTCCTCTGCTTGGAATATTTCAGCGCCGCCTCGCAGGCCCCTTGCGCCATTCCTACTGCCATTGCGGCGATCGAAACGCGGCCCCCGTCCAGGACCTTCAGCGAATCGACAAACCCTTCGCCGCGCTTGCCTAGCAATTGCGAGGCCGGCAGCCGGCAATCGGTGAAGATCACTTCGCCCGTATCGCTCGCCCGCAGCCCGAGCTTGTCTTCCTTGCGCCCCGCCCGGAACCCCGGCGTGCCTTTGGGGACGATGAACGCCGAGATGCCGTGGTGTCCCCGCGCCCGCTCGGTCACCGCCATCGCCACGCACACGTCGGCGTGGTGCGCATTGGTGGTGAAGGTCTTCGCGCCATTGAGCACCCAGCAGCCGTCCTCCAGCCGCGCCGTCGTGCGCGTGCCCGCCGCGTCCGAGCCCGCTTCCGGCTCCGTCAGCGACCAGCACCCGATCCATTCCCCCGAGGCCAGCTTGGGCACATAGGCCCGCTGCTGCTCCGGCGTGCCCATCTTGTAAATATGATTCGTACATAGCGAGGTGTGCGCCGCCACGATGATCCCCACCGAGCCATCGACCCGCGAAAGCTCCTCGATCACGATGGCGTACTCGATGTAGCCCATCCCTGCGCCGCCCAGCTCTTCCGGGAAAACGGTCCCCATCAGCCCCAGCGGCCCCAGCTTTTGGATCACCTCGCCGGGAAACGTCTGCTGCTCGTCCCACTCGCGCACGTGCGGCGCAATCTCGGCCTCGGCGAACTCCCGCACCATGCGCCGGAGCTGCTGCTGCTCGGTGGTGTAGCTGAACTCCATATGTGCTTAGTACACCGTTTCAGAAGTCCGCTAACGTATTCCGGCCGACCGCTCCCTGTGGTCGTGGTTCGGTATGCGGCCGCAAGCCGCGGCCGACTTGTGCCTAGCCAAACCGTCTCAACCACCATGATACAGGCTTTCCGCGCGCGTTCAGCGGGGCTTGCTCCGGAAACTCTGCCAAGCGGAAAGCGGGCCGAAGGAGAGGTCCACGGCTCAGAGGCACCGGCTGCTGTTGTTGCGATGGGTACTGGCGAATCCGAGAGCGCTGATGAGAACAAATAGCAGCGCCCAGATCAGGCCCACGAGAAGGATTTCGACCGGCTCCGGCAGGACGCTGCGGATGAGGCCCAGGGCGCGGAGGATCATCCAGATGACCGAGAGCAACCCGAGGAGAAGGGCCGGAGCCGCGAGACGCTCGAGCAGCGCCTGGCTCTGGCGTACGTAGAGCGGATCGGGAGGCATCAGAATATGCCCGGTAGGAAGGCTGACCACCACCGCCGGCGAATCAGACGCGCCGGCCGCCGAGGCCGGGCGGGGAGCGGAGGCCTGCTCGCGGCGGGCCAGCTCCTGCGCGATCCGCGCAGCCACCTCTTCCGGCGCCACCGCCAGCACTTTCTTGCGCGCCCACACGGCGTACCAAATGCCGGCCGCTGCGTAAAGCGCGGCCGTCGGAATGATGACCTGCACGTTGACCCAGCCGTAGAGATAGCCGGCGATCAAGGAGAGCACTGCGACGAAAATTGGCATCCAAGGATAGACGGGCGCCTTGTAGGGGCGGACCAGAGCCGGCTCCTTCTTGCGCAGCACCAGCAGGCAAACGACCGCCAGCACATACCAGATCACGGCGGTGAGGGTGGAAATCAGGATGGCAACCGCAGTGGCCTTCTCGTAGAAGTGGCCGAAAAGGATGAAGATGATGGTGACGGCCGTCCACACGGCAAGGGAAACGTGGGGCGTGCGGCGCGTGGGGTGTACGGACCCCAAGGCGCGTGGCAAGTAGCCCGCCCGGCCGAGGGAAAATGACTGGCGGCTGGTGGCGTAGATCATGCCGTTATAGGAGACCACCATGCCGGCCAGAGCAAAAAAAGAGAACGCGGTGAGGAACCAGCCGGCGCCCCAGACTTTCTTGAAAACCAGCGGCAGCGGGTAAACGACGGCGCCCGTTTCCGCGAAGGGAGCAGAAGCGGAGGCGAAAAACCAGGTCAGCACGACCAGTACGGCCAGGGTAATTTGGGCCAGCACCATGCCGCGCGGGATGGAGAGCTGCGGCTCGTGCGCTTCCTCGGAAGCGAGCGCCACCGTTTCGATGATTACGAGCCACCAAAGCGCGTAAGGCACCGAAGCCAGCACGCCCGGCCAGCCGCCGGGCAACAGCGGCGTGGTAAACACGCGCGACAACTCCACGCCCGGAATGGCGGCGAGCCAGAACCAGACCAGCACGGCAATCGCCGCATAGGTGAGCCAGAGCATGATCACTGCCTGCTCCCGGACGCCGAGGTATTGGACGACGAAAAAGACCAGGGCGCAGAGCATGGCGCAGGCAGTGGTGACCAGCCGATCGGGCCGCTCGGGATTGAGCAGGAAGGCCACGTAGCCGCCGGTGGCCAGAGCGGTGCCGATGGCGGCGAAGAGGCTTTCCAGAAACATCGACCATCCCATCACCATGCCGAGCCAGGGGCCCGAGGCGCGGCGTCCGTAAGCCATCGGCCCGCCGGCAAACGGCATGGCCACGGAAAGCTCCGAGAGCGTCAGCACCCAGGCCAGATAGAGCACGCAGACAATCAGCGAAGCGATGAGCACGCCGATCGGGCCGCCCAGCGGCAGGCCGAAGTTCCAGCCGAAATATTCGCCGGTGATGACGACACCCACGCCCAGAGCCCAAATGTGGATCACGTGCAGGGGCTTCTTGAGCACATGCTCGCGGATGTAGTCGATCTCTTCGGGCAGGATCAGAGAGCGGCTGATGTGCGCGTCGCTGACGACCTCGTTGACAATCGCATCCAGCTCGCGGCGTTCCGTGGCTCGCTGGTCCGCATCCGCCATGCCGTCACCTCCGCTCTACTGTATCGCGGGTTGGGCTGGAATCCGCCGGAGTTGGATGATTCGGGGATGCCCGGCGCGTTTCAGAAACGCTCCGGACGTAGCGCGGCAATGTCCATCCCCGGTGCGCCGTCCAGGATGCAGCCGGCAATGATTCTGGCGGTCACCGGGCCGAGCGTCAGCCCGAGCATGGCGTGCCCGGTAGCAATGAAGAGACCCTCGTACCCTGACGCCGGACCCACAGCCGGCAACCCGTCGGGCAGGCACGGCCGCAAGCCGCACCACTCGGATCGAAACTTTATGTCCTCCAGGCCGTGGAAAAAGCGCTTCGCCGCATTGGTGAGCTGTTCCAAGCGCCGGCGGCGTATTTCGTGATTGATGCCGGAGAACTCCATCGTCCCGGCAAACCGCACGAAGCCATCCATCGGCGAGCAAAACACCGAATGCTCGCCGAGCACACAGGCGTGGCGCAGCAGAGGCGCTCTTCCGTCGCCGGGTTCGCAGTCGCGGTGATAGCCTTTGGCGGCCTGCAGTGGAAGGTGCAGGCCGAGCGCTCGAGTCAACGGACCACCGTAGGCGCCGGTGGCGAGGACGACGGCCTGTGCTGCAACCGTCTCGCCCTCCCGGGTTCGCACGCCGCGCGCTTTGCCGCCTTCGGTCAGAACGCTCGCGACCTCGGCGCCAGTTCGAAATGCCGCGCCGTAGCGCCGGGCGCGCTCCGCCAACTCGAGCACGAAGCGATACGGATGCAGCGTGGCCGCCTCGGGGTGGAACACTCCGCCCAGCACCTCCGCGTTGATGGCGGGCTCGCGCTCGCGCAGCTCATCTCCGGAAAGGGTTTCGGTGCGGAAGCCAGAGCGCCCGATGAGCCTGGCTTCGCTCTTGGCCGACTCCAGACCGCGCCCGGTCCGGTAGAGTTCGTAGTATCCCTCGCTCCGATAGCAGCACTCGAGCTTCTCCCGTTCGATCCATTCGGCAAACAACTCCCGGGTGGCGTGGCCGAGCGCGCCCAGCACCTGCATGCAGTATTCGAGGTGCCCCTGAGTGCACTTCCTACTGAACCTCCACAACCACATGGCGAGCCTGGGATCGAGGCGCGGCGGAACGTACAAGGGACTGAGCGGGTCGAGTAGAGATCGGAGCGCCTGCTGCACTCGTCCCGGCTTATTGATTGGCGTGTGCCCGATCGCGACTGCGCCGGAGTTGCCGTACGATGCGCCCCTTCCGATCTCGCCTCTTTCGAGCACAGTCACGCGAGCGCCACGGCGGGCCAAGACATAGGCGCAGCAAATCCCGATTACGCCAGCGCCCACGACAACCGCGTGGAAATCGGGCCGGTGGCCGGCCGGAAACACACTGTCGCCCATAACTGGTCACCTGCAATCGCGCGCGAACCGTGATTGTAACGCGGCGCCGCGGGCAGCCTCGCCAACATTCACTGTGCGGCCGGCCATGCCCGATAGCGCGCGGGGGCGGGCCGGCGGCGCGGATGGCGTGTGCTATGATGGCCAACTCCCGGCGCAGCCCCGTGCGGCGCCAATCTTCGTCATGTCGTTTCTCTTGCCGTGCCCTAACTGCGGGAAGCGGTCCGTCTACGAGTTTCAGTTCGGCGGCGAGGTGCTCGCGCGGCCCCCGGTGGATGCGTCGCGCGAAGCCTGGACCAGCTACGTTTACTGGCGGGACAACTCGCCGGCCGTGCAGAAGGAGTGGTGGTTTCACAGGCTGGGCTGCAAGCTCTGGTTTATCGCCGAGCGGAACACAACCTCGAATCAGGTTCTGGCTTCCTATTTTGCTGAGCAGGCGCCGCCGGGAGAGAACCGTTGATGGAGCGGCTTGGGCCGGGCGACGGGCAGGTGATCGACCGCAGCCGCCAGATCACCTTTGAGTTCGAGGGCCGGCCGGCCACCGCTCACTCCGGCGACACGGTCGCTTCGGCCCTGCTCGCCTCCGGCGTCACCATTTTTTCCCGCAGCTTCAAGTATCACCGGCCGCGCGGCCTCCTGTGCGTCTCGGGCAAGTGCCCCAACTGCCTGATGAACGTCAACGGCGTGCCGAACGTACGCACGTGCGTGGAGCCGGCACGCGAGGGCCTGAAGGTCCGCTCGCAAAACTGCTGGCCGTCGCTCGAGTGGGACTGCCTGT
>DASQHK010000742.1:0-6505 GCA_035632135.1 Bryobacterales bacterium | reverse complement strand
CCGTTAGTATACGCCACTTCCGCTTGACCGCCGCGCGGCGGGATGGTAGCGTGGCAAATCCACCGCATCACTGACCATGGGAAACTTTCGCCTTTGCCCGCCGCAGCCACTCGAGCAGTATGCGGCAGCCGTCTTCCGCGCGCTCGGCGCCGATCAGGAAGTCGCCGCCGAAGTGGCGCGGCATCTGGTCCGCTCGAATCTTTCGGGCCACGATTCCCACGGCGTCATTCGCATCACGCAGTACGCCGACCAAATCAAGAGCGGCGAGATCCGGCCTGCGGCGCGTCCGGTGATCCTGCGCGAGGCTGGCGCGACGGCGCTCATCGACGCGCAGCGCGGTTTCGGGCACTACTCGACCGTCTTCGCGCTGGAATGGGCGATGGCCCGCGCCGCCGAGTCCGGCGTGGCCGCCGCTGCCGTTCGCCACTCCACCCACATCGGCCGCCTCGGCGAGTACACCGAGCGGGCCGCCGCGCACGGGCTGATCGCCATCGTCACCGTCGGCGCGTGCGGGCCGGGAGTGGGCGGCATGGTGCTTTTCGGCGGGCGCAAAAAATTTCTCGGCGCCAATCCCTGGTCGATCGGCATCCCCACTGGCGGCGCGCTGCCCATGATGTACGACGGCTCGACCTCGGCCGTCGCCGAAGGTAAGGTGCGCGTGGCGCGGGCGAAGAAAGTGCCGCTGCCGTCCGATTGCATCGTCGGACCGGACCTCCAGCCGGCCACGGACCCGGAAGCCTTCTACGCCGGCGGAGCGCTCGCCCCGCTGGGCGGCCGCGTGGCCGGCCACAAAGGCTCCGGACTGGCGCTGGCCTCGGCGCTGCTCGGCTCGCTCGGCACGATTGATGATCCGGACCCGACGCTGATCGGCGCGTCCGTCCGCGAGACATCGGCGGACCCGCGCGGGCGCGCCGCCGGCGTGTTTCTGGCGGCCGTCGATCCGGCGTTTTTCGGCGACGCCGCGCACTACCGCGCCATGGTCGAGGAAACGCTCGCCGCCGCGAAACGCGTGCCGGCCGCGGAGGGCGTCGCCGAAGTGCTCGTGCCGGGCGAGCCGGAGATCCGGTCGCGCGAGCAGCGCAGCCGTGACGGCATCCCGATCCCCGAAGCCACCTGGCAGGACCTGGCCGGCGTGGCGCAGCGCTTCGGCCTGGAGATGCCGGAGGCGAAGATCGCGCAGCTTTGAAGGCAAGAATGAGGATCTGAATCATGAACGTGGGCTTTCGCGTGTTCACGAAAATCCCGCGCCCGCCGCGCGAGCTGATCGACGAGATCTCGACCCTCGAGACGCCGTACCTTTCCGACGCCATGAACCGTTTCGGCGGCATGGACGCCAACCTGCGCCCGGCCTCCCCCGGCATGCGCGCGGCCGGGCCGGCGGTGACGGTGCGCGTGCCGCCGGGCGACAATCTGATGGTCTACAAAGCGTTCCAGGTCGCCCAGCCCGGCGACGTGATTGTCATCGAGGCGCGCGGCTTCACCTCGGTGGCGCAGTGGGGCGACCTGACCAGCATGATCGCCCGGGGACTCAACCTCGCCGGCATGGTCACCGACGGCGCGCTGCGCGACCTGCAGGGCATCTGCGAGGTGGGCTTCCCGGTCTTTGCCAAGCCCTGGCTCGTGCCCAACGGCGCTCTCAAGGACGGTCCCGGCGAGGTGAACGTGCCGGTGGCCGTGAGCAACGTGCCGGTGCTGCCGGGCGATATTGTGGTGGGCGATTCGCACGGGGTTGTGGTCGTGCCGCGGCGCGATGCGGAGGCGGTGCTGGCGAAAGCGCAGGCCGTGGCCGAGGCGGAAGTAAAAAAGGTCCGCGAGATTCGCGAGGGCCGTCTCATTCCCGGCTGGCTCGATAAAACTCTCGCCGAGAAGGGCTGCGAGATCATCGACGGCGAATTTGGAACCGCCGATGAACGCGGATAGACGCCGATGCAAACCCTAAGGCTGGCGGGCAAAGTCGCCATCATCACCGGCGCGGGCAGCGGCATCGGCAAGGCGGCGGCGCTGCTGTTTGCGCGCGAAGGCGCGGCCGTGGTGGCGGGCACCAACGTGGCCGCCGATCTCGCCGCCCTCGAAAAAGAAGCAGCCGGCCTGCCCGGCTCCCTCGCCGGCGTAGAGATGGACGTGACGCGCGACGCCGGCGCCGCAAGGCTTGTGCGCGCCGCCGTCGAGCGTCATGGCGGCCTCGATATCCTGGT
Source organism: Bryobacterales bacterium (assembly GCA_035632135.1). Classification (GTDB taxonomy): domain Bacteria; phylum Acidobacteriota; class Terriglobia; order Bryobacterales; family JACQDG01; genus DASQHK01. The sequence goes on along the minus strand of DASQHK010000742.1, from coordinate 4,310 downwards.
GAACAACGCCGGCATTGAGCTGGCCGCGTCGGTGACGGAAACGAGCGAAGACGACTGGCAGCGCGTGCTCGATGTCAACCTGAAGGGCGTGTTCCTGTGCTCCAGGCACGCCGTGCCCGAGCTTCTCAAGCGCGGCGGCGGGGCCATCGTCAACACCGCCTCGATCAACGCCATTCGCGGCAACCATCGCCTCGTGGCTTACTCGGCGTCGAAGGGCGGCGTGTTCGCCATGACCATGGCCATGGCGCTCGATTACGCGCCGCACAACATCCGCGTGAACTGCGTTTGTCCGGCGGCCATCGAGCATACGCGCATGCACGACCGCAGCATGGCGGCGGCGCCCGACCCGGCGAAGCAGCTCGAATACCTGCTGGCCAAGCACCCCATGGGCCGCCTCGGAAGGCCGGAGGAGGTCGCCGCGGCGATCCTGTTCCTGGCAAGCGACGAGGCTTCTTACATCACCGGCGCAGCGCTGCCTATCGATGGCGGCCGGTCCATTCGATAAGCATCAATCCGATGAGCGCCCCTGCGGCTTGGCGAATTTCTGCACCCGCCAGTTCTTGATCTCCACCACGTAGATGCTGCCCTCGCTATCGACCGAGATGTTGTGGGCGAAGTCGAACTTGCCCTGCACTTTGCCGAACGAGCCGAGCGTGCCGAGAATCTGCCCTTCCAGGTTCAGCTTCACCACGCGGTTGTTCAGGCCGTCGCACATGTAGATGGCGTCCTCGCTCTTCACGTAGTAGATGCCCCAGGGCTGGCCGGCGTCGGTCCACTTGCCGAGGAACTTGCCGCTGGCGTCAAAAACCTGCACGCGGCTGTTGGAGCGGTCGGCGACGTAGATGCGGCCACGTGAATCAATGCAAACGTCATGCACCAGGTTGAACTCGCCATCTCCCGTGCCCTTGCGGCCCCAGCGGGTCATGTACACGCCGTCCTTGCTGAACTTGATGACGCGCGAGTTCACGTAGCCGTCGGAGACGTAGAAATCGCCCATCGCGTCGAACGCCACGCCCGTGGGGCGGTTGAAGGCGTACTCGCTGTCGTCGTTGCCGGGCGTGCCCTGGCGGTTGCCGAGCACCATCAGCACGCGCCCGGAAGGCGTCATCTTCAGAACGATGTGGCCCTCCACGTCCACCAGCCAGAGGTTGCCGTCCGGCCCCACGCGGACCCCGTGCGAGGACTTCACGTGGACGGTGTCGTTGTCAAAGGCTTGCAGCATGTTGCCGTTCTTGTCGAACTCGATGAGCGGGTGGGCGCCGCGATTGAACACCCACACGTTGTCGCTCTTGTCGACGTCGACGCCGGAACATTCGCCGAAATTGATTCCTTTCGGCAGTTGGGCCCAGTTCTTCACGAGCCGCTGCGGAAGCGGCGGGCCGGTTTTGAGGTCGGCCGCGCCGAGCGGCGCGAGCAGCGCGGCGGCGGCCAAAATGGTGATGCTGAGATTTGTTTTCATAGAGCCCCCGGTCCTGACAAGGCCAGCCTTCATGAGGCTTGTTACATCAGGCTCAGAGTAGTGACGGCGGCGTGGAAAGTCAATGGGCTGCGCAACGCACCGCGATCCGCTCCCTCACCCCACCGCCAGTTCCGCCTTCACCACGTCCTCCTCCGCCGAATGCCGCAGCCGGAATCCCAGCTTCTTGCAAATCTGCTGCATCACCCGGTTGTCGGTCAGAATATCGGCAATGACGCGCCGAACTTTTTCCGCGCGGCTCACCTCGATCAGCCGCCGCACCAGCTCCGTCCCCAGCCCGCGCCCCTGGAACCGGTCGCTCACCAGCACCGCAAACTCCGCTTCGCCCTCCTCCTGCGTCCGCGTCAGCCGTCCCACCCCCACGATCTCCCGCTCCCCGCCTCCGCTCGCCCGCTCCGCCACCAGCGCCATCTCGCGGTCGTAATCGATGAAGCATATCCGCGTCAGCCGCTCGTGCGCCGTCCGCTGCGTCAGGCTCATCATGTGAAAATACCGGAAATATACGCTCTGCTCCGAAAGCGTCTGGTGAAATTTCACGATCATCGGCTCGTCTTCCGGCCGGATCGGCCGGATCGTCAGCGTCTCCCCGTCCTTCGCCGTCCACGGCGCAACATACTGCGCCGGATACGGCCGGATCGCGAGGCGCGGCAATTCCTCCTCGCGCGTCTCAGCCCCGTGCAGCGCCACGCGCGCATCGAGCGCAATCAGCCGCTCCGCCGACGCCAGCAGCGGGTTGATGTCGATTTCTTTGATCCACCGCTGCTCCACCACCAGCCGGCTGAACCGCACCAAAAGCTGGTCGAGCGCCCCCAGGTCCACGGCGCGTCTTCCCCGCACGCCCTTCAGCGCCGCAAAAATCCGCGTCTGCTCCATCATCCGCCGCGCCAATGTCGTATTGAGAGGTGGCAGCGCCAGCGCCCGGTCCCGGAACACCTCCACCAGTTGTCCGCCCGCGCCAAACAGCAGCACCGGCCCGAACTGCGCATCCAGGCTGCTGCCGATGATGATCTCGTAGCCCTCCCAGCCGACCATCGGCTGCACCGTCACGCCGCCAAAATGTCCCGGCCCGGCTTTCTCCCGCACCGAGGTCTCAATCGCCCGCCACGCCCGCCGCACCGCCGCTTCGTCGCTCAGGTTCAACTGCACGCCGCCCACGTCGGTCTTATGCGTGATCGTTTCCGAAAGCAGCTTCACCGCCACCGGGTACCCGATCTCCCCCGCCGCCCGCGCCGCTTCGTCCTCCGTACCCGCCGCCCGCGTCTCCGCGATCGGAATGCCATAAGCCGCCAGCAGCCGCTTCGATTCGATCTCCGTCAGCAACGTCCGCCCCGCCCCACGCGCCCCCTCAATGATCCGTCTTGCTTCCTCCTTTCGCGCCGGCTCCTCGCCCGCGCTGCCTTCCTCCGGCGCTGGCGTCTCATAAAGCCCCCGCAGGTTGTAGCTATACCGCCACATGTAGTGGAAAGCCCGCGCGGCGCTGTCCGGATACGCGAACGTCGGAATGCCCGCCCGGTTCAAAATGCTCTCCCCCGCCGCCACGTCGCTCCCGCCCATCCAGCTCGCCAGAATCGGCTTCCCTGGCAGCTTCGCGTGCGGCTTTAGCTGCTCGGCCGTCCGTGTCGGGTCGGTCATCGCCTGCGGCGTCAGGATCACCAGCAGCCCGTCGCTGGTCGCATCGCCCGCCACAATCTCCACCGTCTTGGCATACCGCTCCGGCCCCGCGTCCCCCAGAATGTCGATCGGATTATGCCGGCTCCAATGCGCCGGCAGGATCCGGTCAAGCGCCCCAATCGTCTCGCTCGACAACTCCGCCAGTTCGCCGCCCGCGGCGATCAGCGCGTCGGTGGCCAGCACGCCCGGCCCGCCCGCGTTGGTCAGAATCGTCAGTCGCGGCCCTTGCGGCCGTGGCTGCTTGGCCAGCACTTCGGCCATATCGAAAACGTCCGCGATCGTAGGCACCCGCAGCACCCCGCTGCGCCGGAACGCCGCGTCCAGCACCTCGTCGCTGCCCGCCAGCGCTCCGGTGTGCGACGCCGCCGCCTTCGCCGCCGCTTCACTTTTACCCGCCTTGATCACGATGATCGGCTTCGCCAGCGCCACCTCCCGCGCCGCCGAGAGAAACGCCCGCGCATCCCCGATCGACTCCATGTAAAGCACGATGCTCTCGGTCCGCGGGTCCTCGCCCAGGTAATCGATCAGGTCGCCCCATCCCACATCGAGCATCGACCCGATCGAGACGAACGCGCTGAACCCCACCTGCTCGCGCAAGCTCCAGTCCAGAATCGCCGTGCACAGCGCGCCGCTCTGGCTCACAAACCCCACGCTCCCCGCCCGCGCCATCGCCCCGGCGAAGGTGGCGTTCAGCCCCGTCACCGGGCTCATCACGCCCAAACAATTCGGCCCGATGATCCGCATCTTCCCGCGCCGCGCCTGCTCCAGCACCTGCCGCTCCAGCGCCGCTCCGTCCGCCCCGGTCTCCTTAAACCCCGCCGAGATCACGATCGCCGCCTTCACCCCCGCCTTCACGCACTCCCCAATCACCGCCGGCACCCCCGGCGCCGGCACCACCACCACCGCCAGGTCCACCGTCTCCGGCGTCTCCCCGATCTTCGAATACGCCTTGATCCCCAGCACGCTCGCCCGCTTCGGGTTCACCGGAAACACCGTCCCCCCAAACGGGCTGCTGATCAGGTTCCACAAGATCGTGCGTCCCACGCTGCCCGCGGTTTCGGTCGCGCCGATCACCCCCACCGTCCGCGGCGAAAAAAACACATCCAGCGGCCGCCGCCCCGCCCGCAAAATGTCATGAGCCGTCTCAATCGCCGCCATAGCT
>DASQHK010000741.1:0-12466 GCA_035632135.1 Bryobacterales bacterium | reverse complement strand
GGAGAGGTGGCAATCGGTGCAGGTGCGCGTCTCGCGCGTGCGGACCGTGTGCGGGAAGTGCGGGTTGAACGCCTGGCCGTTGTAGCCCTCGGCCGAAACGGTCTGCTGCTGGTTATAGAGCCACTCGCGCGAGGCGTTCTGCGACGCCACCAGCACGGCGCTCGACGAGCGCACCGGGGCGATGCGGTGCTTCTTGACAGTACTGTCAATTCCTAGCATGAACACGTCGTCCCGCAGGACCTGGAAATTGTAAGTGGTGAAATTGCGCGTGTCGTTATCGCCCTCGTAGTGGATTGGCGGGCGCTGGGCGTTGGCCTTCATCACGAGATGGCAGCCGAAGCAGCTAGTCATCCAGGAGGTGTGGCAGGCGTAGCAGGACATGCGGTCGTTGGAGTGAGCGAGCTGCTCGGGCGCGACATTTCCGTCGCCCCAGGTCTTGCCGTCGCGCAAAAGGGTTTTGGCGAGGCGCGCCTTGGGATTGTAGTCGGGGCGCGTCGGGTCGATCGAGTCGATCACCTGCGAGACTTTCCATTCTTTGTCGGGATCGACCATAGAGCGCTGGATGAGCGTGTCGCCGAGCCATTCAAAGCGTTTCGCGCCGAAGGGCGTGCGTAGCAGCGACAGATCGTGCGGCGGCGCGGGAGCGGCGGGGCCGGAGGTCTTCAAATTGGCGTGGGCGGTGATGGTGCCGTGGCAGTCGATGCAGTCGATCTCCACCGCCGCGCGCGCTTCGCCGTAGAGCTTGCCGTCGCCGTGGGAGTCCTGCTCGAAGTGGCAGTCGATGCAGTGCATCCCTTTATCGAGGTGAATGTCGCGCAGGTGGACGGCTTTCTGGAACTTGTCGGGATCGTTGAAATCGACCGGGCGGTCATCGGCGTCGAGCAGCGTGCCTTTACGGTCGTGCTTATACACAGCGCGGTACACCCAGCCGTGGCCGTGGAAGTCGGCGAACTGCGTTTGCTTCAGCTTGGGGTTGAGGCCGCTGAGGTTGCGCAGAAACTCCGGGTCGCTCCAATTGCCTCGCAGCGACGAGCCTTCGGGGTTGCGGGCGAGCGAATGAGCGATTTCTTCGGGCGAGAGCTTCTTGCTTTGCTTTGGATACATCAGCTCGCCGTCGGTCTCGTTGTCCCACCACATGTAGCCGAGGTACTGGAACGCATACGAAGTCCCGGGGTGAATGTGACAGACCACGCACTGGCTCGAAGGAATCGTGCGCGTGAGCCGGTGCGCAATCGGGTGGCCGGGCTCGTTCTTGGGAATAGTCGGATCCCGCGTGAAGCTGTAGCCGGCGTTCCCTTTGTCTGCGTAAGGGCCGGAGTGCACCGGGTCGCGATCGTTGGCGTAGATGACGTGGCACGCGGTGCAGCCGGAGGAGCGGTAGTCCCCGGGATGATCGTTGGTGCCAAGAAACGAAAGCAGCGGGTCGGCCAGCCGCGTCTTCTGCAAGCCTTGAAACACCGGATCGGTGCGGGTGAGCGTGCCGAAGCCGCGCGGACTCAGCCGCTCCTCGCCGCGCTCGAAAACGCGCAACGTGTTGCCGGGCTGCGTGACCTCAAACTCCGGCAGCGGCTGGAGCATGGGGAGAATGCCCTTGAACTTCGTCTCATCCGGCGTGGGCGTCGGGATCGTGAACAGCTTTTGCGCAATGCCCCGCGCGTTGTAGCTCTCGCCGAACACCGCGTCCTTCAGGGGGAACGCGCCGTTGTTGTAGAGCGCCGCGGCCCACAGGAACCCGCCATGGGTCATCATGCTGCGCTGCGCCTTATAGACAATGGCGGTGTGGCAGCCGCTCGCCCCGCAGGTTTGATCGGCGATGCGCAGGTCTCCGGGATTGCGGAAGCGCACGAACTCGGGCGATTCCCGGTTCAGCAGGGCGTAAGTCCGTGGCGGATTGCCCGAAGTCTGCCACTCGCGCGGATGTCGCGCGGCGACGTGGGCGAGCTTCTTGTCGGTGGTGTCGGCGCGGCCGCCGTGGCAATCCGTGCACCCCAGGCGCACAGCCGGCGAGGCGTGCATCGGCTCGATGTTCACGTGGCAGCCCGACGCCGTGCAGCCCTCGCTCTTGCGCTGCATCTCGGCGGCGCCCTGCCGCAGCAGGTCGGCCTCGCTGCCGAACAGCCGGAACGCGGCGACGGCAGCGAGCAGCACCCAGACGCAGACGATTCCCTTCCGCATATTAGAAGAGCAGCCTCACCTGCAAAAAGCCTGAGTACAGCACGCGGCTCGTGTAGATATTCTTAAAACCATCACCCGGCTGGAGGACGCCGAGACCCGTGGTGATGACAACGTTCTCGCTGAGCAGCGGCCGGTACTGCACGCCGAGCCCGTAGTCCCACCCGATGGCGTGCCGGATGCCGCTCTGGAACAGCAGCGCTTCGAGCACTTCCGTGCGCACAAAGCGCATGTAGTTCGCGTTGAACTGCGAGCGCAGCTTGGGCGTCAGCTTGGCCTCCAGGCCGGCGTTGAAAATCATGATGCCGGGGTTGATGAAATTCGCCTGGCCCTCTTCCTTGCTGCTGCGCAGCGTGGGCATCAGGCTGTTGAAGCTGACAAGCTGCACGCCCGTGCCGGTGAGCGGGATGCTCTCGCGATTGAAAAAATTCGTTCCGCCGCCTTCGAAGAGCGGGTTCGTCTGGCCGCGGTCGGCGAAGATGCCGTTGTTCAGAAAACCGCCGCCGGCGAAGTTCTGGTTGTCCACGATGGAATCGAAGCCGCGCGCTTTGCCGTCGTTGATGTCTTTGTCGCCGGAGGTATAGAAGAACGAGGCCTTGTAGCGCAGCCAGTCGCGGTCGTAGCTGAACTCGGCGGCTACGAGCTGCGCGTTGATGTGCTGCGGGTTGTGCATGGCCGGAATGGGGTTGTAGTCGTCGCGGCCAAAGGCCTGGTAGAAGGCGTGCGAAACATTGAGCCGGCCAATGTGTCCGTCGCCGGCGAAGCCCGCGTAGGCCGCGCGGATCTTGTGGGGCCGCGGATCGCCGATGCGCGCCGGCCGCACCAGAAAGCCGTTCTTGTCAAGGTGAAAAGTGGGCTGGTCGTTATTGTAGAGCAGGCTGAACTCGGCGGTGTAGCCGTGCGTCAGAAAATCCTGCCAGTAGAGATTAGAAATATATACAGACTGGTGGCGCCGCTCGGTGGTGTTGAGGCCGCTGTTCGTGTCTTTCTCGAGCAGGTTGAAGTAAGCGAGGTTGTACTGGAAGCGGTTGTCGCCGAAGTTGCCGAACAGGCGCGCCCCGGGCTGCTCGTCGGAAAAAATGAAGCCGCGAAAATCGCTGGTGAAGCGCTGGATGCCGAGGCGGATGGAGGTGAAGTCGAAGTAGGCGCTGCCGCGCTGGTCTTCGTTCTCGCGCGGGCGGAAGGCGGAAGCGCTGTTGGTGTGCAGGCGCATCTCGTAAAACAGCTCCTGCGCGCCAACGTGGTTGTCGGTGCGGCGAATGCCCTGGCGGACGTCGATGTCGGTAATGCCGTTTTCCCGCGCCAGCAGATAGTTGATGTTGAACTCGGGTGTGAAGCGGACTTCAAAATCCACCGGCCGGAAGCCGGCGCTGCCGCGAAACAGGTCGAAGGTCAGGCGGAAGTTCTGGCTGACAAACACCTGGCCGCCGCGGCCAAAAAAGTCGAAGCTGCCGGGACTCGCCGAGCTGACGTCGCTCGCCACCGGCAGGCGGCGCGATTCGACCAGCGTGTCGCTCAAGCCGCTGAAGTTCAGAAAATTCTTCCGGCCGAAGATCGGGTAGTCGCCCTTGACGACGTTCTGGTTGAACGGGTCCCACCAGCGCTGCCGGGCGTAAACGGTGTCGAGCTTTGTGTTGTCGTAGCGCTGCCAGGCCGGGAAGCCGATGCGCCAGCGGCTGGGAACCGCGGCCGGCTCCGGGTAGGGCGATGGAATCACGAATGAAGGCAGCACACCGGCGAAGGATTCCGGCTGCGCGATCGGGCGCGGCAGTGGATACAGAACCGCGAGCGACGGCGGCGGCAAGGGTGACGGAGCGGCTGTGCTCGGCGTGCGGCGCACGAGACGATAGGTGCGGTCTTCGGCGAGCGGCGGCTCCGGGGGCAAGGCGGCGCGCTGGCGCTGCCGCTCAAGCTCATCGGGATTGGGCGGCGCCACGATTTCCACCGGGCCCAGGCGGCGCGGCAAAGTGTGCTCAGGACTCACGTTCGCCGGCGACGGGCGCGGCCGGCCAGTCTCGCGCAGGCGGCCTTTGCGCGCCGGGCCCAGTTGCTCGCGCTGCGCCCCAAGCGGCATCGCGAGCCATATACACATTAGTAATATGAATGCGCGCGTGAGCATGGCCGCCCAGCTACCGCAATGTTCCGGCCGCTCGCCGGAATTGCGTCGCAAATTCCGAGGGATCGTAGACCGAAGGATGCTCCAGGTAGTCGTAGAGCTTGCCTATCGCCGCCTGTGCCGCCGGCTGGCTGCCGGCATAAGCATTGCCTAGGGCGTCGAGCGACATGGCGGCCTGCTCAGCCGCCTGCACGCCGTCATCAGCAACACGCACGATGCCGCCGTCGAGCGCGCGGACAACGGCGCGGGCGAGCGCGGCGTCGAAATCCTTTTGGGCCATGGCGGCGGCCAGAGCCCGCGCCTGCTGCTCGGCGGCCCGCGCTGCCTGCGCGATGGCCGCGCCGTCGGCGAGCTTGTCCTGTACGAGCGAGGTCACCTGCGCGAGCGAGCTGTCGAGCGCGCCGGCGTGCTCGCGCGCCGCCTCGGCCGCGAGAATGCGCACCATGTCGATGTGGGAAACGTTCACCAGCAAACTGCCCGGCTTGCGGCCCGCGTAGCCGCGCGCAATGCGCAAGCTATCTTTCCGCAAGTCGTGATGGCACTGATAGCACTCGAGGTCAGAAAACGCCGGCCAGCTTGCGGCGGCCGATGCGTGTGCGGCCAGCGCCCGCATCTGTTCGGCCAGCGCCACCGCCTGTCCCACCGCCCACGCCCGCGCGTGCGGCAGGCTGTTGCCGGCCGCGGGCTGGGGCTCGCGATTGTGCGCCGGCTGGCCGGCGCTGAACGTGTCAAGCTCAAAAACCAGGTCCGGGTGGCCGGCGGCGATCAGCTCGTGGTCCACAAACTTCTCGCTCGTCCCCAGGTGGCACTCCAGGCATTTCTTGGCGCGCAGCTCCAGGTTCTTGGTGTCATACATGCCGAGCGCCACGTTGTTCGCGTGCGGATTGTTGGCCGCGGTGTGCGGCCCGAGCCACTTCTCGGCCGGGCCGTGGCAGGCTTCGCAAGCCACGCCGTCGGAAACCGACTTCTCCGGCGACCCCACCGCGTGGCAAGCCAAACACCGCTGGGCCTTTTGCGGGTTGCCCAGCTTCAGGATCTCCGTCATCCGCCTGGAGCGGGCATCGGCAAGCACGCTATAAGCTTTCGAGTGCTTGTCGCGCACCGACCAGATGGAATACTCGTTTCCAAAAATGCGGCTGTCTTTTTCGCTGGCCGCCGTGGTACCCCCGTGGCAGTTGGAGGAGGCGCAACCTCCGGCGCCGATGTAGCGCAGGTTCTGGCCGGCGGCAGGACCCATGACGAAGAGAAAAAGCAAGAAGGATCTCATTCCGCTCGCTCCTCGGTTCGGTTGCTTTGAAAAGCCGTGACTATGTTCGGCGGATTACCTCGGATTGTCAAACGTTTTCTAGAGTAATAGGAAGGCTGCAACCAAGTCATAATACCGAGACACGAATCGGCATAGAACTCCCTCATCCGTTTCTCGAAACCAGGGTCGAAACCAGAAGCAGCGCCAGCAAAACGCAAACCACTACCAGCGCGATCACGGCCCAGCGCAGCCGCGAGGTCTGCGTTTCCGGCTCCTTGATCTGGTGCGCGCGCAACGGCTGCCCGCACCGCGCGCATGCCGTGGCGCCGCTCGGGTTTGCGAACGTGCACGACGGGCACGCGGCCGTGTCGGGCTTGCGCGCCAGCTTGGGCAGCGAAGAGGGCGGCGGCGGGGCGGCAGCGGGCTGCCGCGGCGGGGCTGGAGCAACAGGTCGTGGCGCGCGCGAGGCCACCACGGTCTTGGCGGGATCAAAGGGCTCGGCCGGCTTCGCTGCGGCCGGCTGCGGTCCGCCAATGGGTGGCGGAGGGACGGGCGCCGCGGCCGGACTCGCTGCGGCGGTCCTGGGCGGCTCGGCCGGCGGCGGCACGGCTTTTACCGGCGGTCCCAGCCGCAAGGTGATCTTGCAAAGGCCCAGTGCCTGCTTGAAATCAGCGGCGCTGCGCAACCGCCGATCCAGATTTTTTTCGAGCGCCTTGCCTAGCACCAGATCGAGACCATCCGGCGCGTCCGGCGCCAGTTCCTTGACTGGTTTCGGGGTCTGAAACAGAATCGCAGTGAGAATCTTCTGCAGATCCCTTTCTTCGCCGCTGAACGGATGGCGGCCCGCGGCGAGCTGATAAAAAACGACGCCGGCCGCAAACACATCGGTGCCCGGCGCGCAGGCCTCGCCCCGGATCTGCTCCGGCGCCATGTAAGTGAGCGTGCCCACCGCCATGCCCACTTTGGTCAGGTCGGACGACTCGATGCGGGCCATCCCGAAATCCAGAATCCGCACGCCGCCCGAGGTCTCCATGAACAAATTGGCCGGCTTGATATCCCGATGTACCAGGGCGCGCGCGTGAGCGTATTGGAGGCCCTCGCAGACCTGCTCCATGATGTCCAGCTTCTGTTCCCAGGAAAGCGGGCGGCGGTCGGCGAGAATCCTTCCCAGGTCCGCCCCTTCGAGCAGGTCCATGGCCTGGTAGAGCACGCCGTCGGCTTCGCCTGAATCATAGACCTTCACCAGGTTGGGATGGTCGAGCGTCGAGCAGATGGCGGCCTCGCGGCTGAAGCGCTCGCGGATCTCTGGCGTGATGCCTTCCACGGGAATCGTCTTGAGCGCCAGCACCCGGCCGTCGGCAGCGCGGACCTTGTACAACCGCCGCGGGCCGGGATGCAGAACGCTTTCGATCTGGTAAGGGCCGATCTTTTCCACCACGTCACTCCGCCTCGTAGCGCAACAATACGGCAGTAATATTATCGGAGCTGCCGGCCTGCTTGGCCGCTTCGATCAGCTTCTTCACCCGCTCCGCCAATGTGCCCGCGCCGCTCGCGGCGAGGATCTTTCCCATCCCGGCGTCGCTCATGGGTCCGTAAAGGCCATCGGAACACAGAAGGATCTCGTCGCCCGCCTCGAGGATTTCTTCGCGCGTGCAGATCAGAATATTGTCCGACGATCCAATGGCCATGGTGAGCACATTCTTGTGGGCATAGCCGCTCATCTGCTCTTCGGTCAGGCCGAGAGTTGTGCGCAGCTCGTTGGCGAGCGTCTGGTCATGAGAGAGCTGGGTGAGGCTGCCGTTGCGCCACAGGTAGGCCCGGCTATCGCCCACATTGGCGATCATCACGCGCGGCAGGTTCCACAGCACGGCGACGATGGTCGAGCCCATGCCCTCGCACTGCTCCTCGCGGCGGGCGCGCTTGAGCACGCGCCGGTTGGCCTCGCGAATCGCCTCCTTGATCAACTGCTCGGGCTCGAGATCCTCGGCCGGGCTGCGCAGATAATCGCAAACGCCTTCCAGGGCAAGGGCAGCGGCCACCTCGCCGCAGGCCGCGCCGCCCATGCCGTCAGCCACGATGGCCAGCGAAAGCGCGGGGTCGATGAGCCAGCCGTCTTCGTTGTTTTGGCGCACCACGCCGACGTCGGTCGCGCCCCAGGCATCGAGCTTCGCCATCCCTTATAACCCGCCTTCCCCGGCCGGCTGGAAAAGCCGCCCCATCAATTGTTCCACCGGCCGGCGGTCGCGGTCGAGCTCCTTGCTCTTGTCGTGATACAGATGGCACTGCGCGCAGCGGTCGAGCGCGGTGCCGCTCGCGCCGTGGCACGGCAGGCAGCTCTGCATCCTAGGTATCAGCACGTCGGAGGTCTTCGTGCTGGTCCGCGCCGCGGTGTGGCAGGAGGAGCACTCCACGGCCCGGTGCGCGCGGTGGCTGAACTGCGCGTGCGCCACCCATGGCTTGCCTTCGGGCTTCGCCTGCACATACTCTCCGCGAATCAGGTTCACTTTTTTCACCACCGGGAAGCCGTCGCGCGCGCCTTCATACTCGTGGCAGTAAATGCATTTCTTCTCAAACAGAAAGCTCTCCGAGTCCTTGACCACCGTGGCCAGCCACGCCGCGGCGTTGGCCGGCGGCGTCAGCTCGCGCCCCAGCGGCCGGCGCGCGACCTCCGGATTCGCCTCCAGCAGCTTCTGGTAGCTCTCGAGGATGAAGGCGTGGATCGTCTGCGGGTCCTTGGTGTGCGGGGCCGGCGGCGCGTTCTCGCCCAGCAGTTGGTATACGTCAAACTCCAGCTCGCGCTTGTGGCAGGAGCGGCAGTTCTGCTCGAAGGTCACCGGCAGCAGGTCGCCCCTCGGTGAATTCAGGTCAGTCACGTGGCAGTCGCTGCATTTCATGGGCAGCTTCATGCCGCGAATGGTTTTCGGCTGGGCCGGCATATGGATGGCGTGGTTCAACTGTAGCGGCCGCCGGTCCGCTTCCTTCGCCGCGCTGAATTCGGGGTGCTCCTCGGGCCGAAACGCTGTGATTCGCACAGCCGTGATGCGCACGTCGCGGCCGTGGGCGGCGAGGTCCCCGTGGCAGCGGGTGCAATGGCGCTCGTTCACATCGGCCAGCCTCTGGTTGCCGCGGTGCTCGATGTGGCAGGCCGCGCAGCGCTCCGAGCCGATGGCGTTCGCCTGATGAAGCGGGCCGTCGTGACATTTCTTGCAGGAGGCGTCGGCGACTTCCGAAAACGACGCGGCGTGGCAAAGCGCGCAATCTTTTTCAAACACCGCGTGGGCGCGGGAAACCGGGCCATTGGAAAAAATTCTTTTCCCGCCGCCGATGCCGGTCAGGAACGGCGCGATCGCTACGGCCGCCGCGAGCGGCGCCAGCCAGGTGAGCTGCCGCCGCCAGAAGCGAAAAGGATAGCGCCGGCGGAAGTAGTTCAGGTCCAGCCGCTGGGCGACGCCCTTGGTGTCCAGGATGCGGCGTTCGTATTCGAGCGGCTTTTCTTCCTTGGCCATGTTCTGCGCTTGGTGTGGTCGCGCTCAATACCGCAGCGAGATCACCGCGTGCACCGCCGTCAGCACCAGAAACGCCATCGACAGCGGCACGTGGACGTACAGCCACCCATGCAGCCAGCGGTGCAGGCGCTGCTGGACGCCGAACTGCCGGCGCTCTTCGCAAATCGATTCCAGGTCTTGCAGCACCTCGTGCGCCGCCACCGGCATGATCGTGCGAAGGTATTGGAAATAAGCCCCGACCGCCGCCGCCGACTGAAACAGCCGCTGGGAAAAGGGCGCGGTCTTCTGAAACAGGAAGGGCCGGATCTCGAGCAGGTAGTGATCGCGCAGCGCGCTCGCCGCCTGCTCCTCGACGGCGATCTGCGGCGCGCTCTTCCGCCGCTGCCGTTCCGCCTCAACCTTTTCGCCCGCGCTCTTGCGCTGCGCCGGGTCGAAGTAATACTTTTTGCCGCCGGCGCGGAAAATTTCGGCGTCCTCCTCCTCCGTAATGCCTAAATCGGCGGTCACGAACTCCACCCGCTCGTCCGCCTCCAAACGCAGCGTGCGAATCACCTCGGGTATTTGCTCATAAATGGTTTCGCGCGTCAGCAGCTCCGTCATCCGGCGCGGGATATAGGCCTGCACCGCCAGCCCGTAAACGCCGCTGGCGGTAATGATGACGAACATCCACATCAGCAGGCTGGCGAGGCCGCGGCCCCACTGGAAGCCGGCGTGAAACAGGATGAGCACAAACGCCAGCAGCCCCAGCCAGATGTGCGCCTTCAGCCACGTCTGCACGCGGCCCAGCGGCGAAGCGGGGTATTTCTTCCGCAGGCTGAGCAGGCACTCGAAAACGATCACCGCGGTCCCGGCAAAGCCGAAAAACAGCCCCATCGTCGAGCTGCCGGTCGGGCCGTTCGGGGCCCGCAAGGCATAAATGATGTACGCGATCGCCCCCGCCACGCCGGTCGCCGCCGAAGCCAGCGCCCAATTCTGATGGCTGCGGTCGAGGATCATCGGGCTTCCCGGGCCAGAAACTCCATCTCGAGGTCGCCGATCTGAATCACATCGCCCGCCCGCAGCTCGATTTCGGCCACCGGGTTGCCGTTGACAAGGGTGCCGTTGGTGGAATTGTTGTCACGCAGCACAAAGCGGTTATTTTCGCAGACAATCGAGCAGTGCACGCGCGAGATCTGCTCGTTTTCGGCGAAACGGTAGTCGGCTTCCGGGGCGCGTCCGAAAGTGGTGGCCGGGTAGCGGAGCTGCAACACGGCGCCGGCCCGCGGCCCGGAGCGGACTTGCAGGCGCGGCAACAGCGGCAGCAGTTCGGCCACGTTGGAAAGGATGCGCGTCTCGTCGCCGGCCGGCGCCTCGGCGGCCGCTTCCGGCGCCCGCAGCGGCACGGCAAGCTGCATGCCGGCCAGGTCACGGGCGAAGAATGTTTTTGGCTCCACGCGAATGGCCGCGTCGTGCGGGCAGGCGCGGACGCAGTTGGGCTCCGGATAGTCCACGCACAGGTCGCACACCACCGCCTTCGGGCGCGGCTCGGCCTTCTGGGATTTGCCGCCGCCCCGCCCCGCCAGCTCCACCACGTTGATATTGCCGTACGGGCAGTCGGTGGCGCAGTTGCCGCACCCGATGCACCAGTCCTCGATGACGATGTCGAGCGTCTCCTTGCGCCGGATCGAGCCGACCGGGCAGCGCGTCATGCACAGCGGGTCCATGCAGGCGCGGCAACTGGTCGCCACCAGGTATTTGTCGAAGCGCAGGCCGTCGCGGATCAGCCGCGTCACGCCGTCCTCGTGCGTGGCGACGCAGGCCTTCACGCACTCATCGCAGCGCGTGCATTTGTTGAGGTCGAGCAGCAGCAGGTTCTGCCCCTGCATCAGCTCCTGCTTGAGAAAGTCGTTGAGCGAGAGCGTCTGCACGCGGTTCAGAATCTGCGCATCCATCTGCCGGCGCGCCCGCGCCACTTCCGTGATGGCCTCATCCACCTCCGGAAACTCGTGCAGCATCTTGGCGAAGTCTTCGGCCTTGATGCGCACGAGCTGCACGAAGTCCACCGCCGTGCAGGTAGCCGTGCGGAGGCCCGCTTGAAAGGGATCCTCCAGCACCTCGAACGTCGTGCCGCCCACCAGGAAGCTCTCGCCCGGCGAGATGAGAATGGTCTCGGCGGCCTGCCCGCGGAACGTGATCGGGTTCTTGCCGCCCGCCAGGCGCGTGACCCTCACTTGCTTGCCGTCCACTCGCAGCTCGAAGTGCTCGCGGGAGATGTATTCGTCCCAGGGAACGGCCAGCACGCGCTCGCCGGCCGGCGCGCGCCCGCACGGCAGCGGCTCGCGTGACACCACCGCCTCGGCAAGCTGGCCCGCATTGCCGCCTTTAGCGCGCGCCCGAAACGCCGGAGGTAAAAGCCCCATCTCGCCAAAGTAGGAGCCGCGCGAGAGATAGGCCAGCACCATCTCGCCGCCCGGAAACTCCTGCGAGACCTTTACGAACCCCAGCCGGATCAGATAGAAGGCATCCGCGATTTCGCCCTGCTTGCAGATCACCTGCCCGGGCGGAAAATCCACCAGCTCCACGCGCTGCCGCAGGTAATCGAGAAACTCCTGGCTGAGATTGCGAAACACCGGCACCGAGCGCAGATGGTTATCGAGGGCCCGGCCGCGATAGCTGTCATCCAGTTTTTTCTTGAAGGCCGGCGAGTTGTAGAGGACGTTATTGAGGATGTTGGGCAGCATCTCCAGGACCGTGACCTCAGTCCTGGCGCGCACGGTGGCCGAGCGCGGATAAAACTTCGGCCGCTTCAGTTTTTCCTGCTTGAACGCGGCCAGCGCGGCCAGCTCGCCGAACAGCTCCCCCGGCTTCAGCGTCGCGATGGGATTGTCGAGCGGCAGATCGACCGAGCCATCGATCGGAATATGAGTGCGGACCGGCCGGTTCTTTTCGCTCCGATCCGGAATGCCCTTGACGTAGCTGGTGATCTTGGTGATGCCGCGGAACAGGCCGTGGCTGGCGCGCTTCCGGCTCTGCGCCCCCAACACCGGGCTTGCCAGATAGATCTCCACTTCGCCGGAGAGCAGATAAAAGGCGGTGGTTCCGCTATCCCCTTCGTGGAACAGGATTTCACCCGGCCGGTAATCCTTGCGGGCGATGGCGCCAGGAAACTTGCCCCAGATTTCCTTGCGGATGCCGGAGAAATCAGGGATGGCCGCCAGTTCCTCCGGACTCATGGGCGTGCCGCCCAGGTCCGCCGGAAGTATCACATCCTTCGCCATTTAGCAGTCTTCGGTGGGGCGCACGATCTCCCGGAAGGGCCCCGAAGAACAGGACAGAACCAGCCGGCCAAACGCCCTCGTACACCCGTGCTTCCCAACGTTTCTGTAGTATGCCAGAACAGCAGCAGGGGATCAAACGGCTCGGCGTGCTTTACCACTGTGAAAACGC
>DASQHK010000740.1:0-1984 GCA_035632135.1 Bryobacterales bacterium | reverse complement strand
CCGGAAACTCGCCGGGCAGCAGGCCGGGAAGACGCTGCGGCTCGCCGCCTGCGATGGGATAGGCGGCAACAGCAAGCGTGGGACCGAAAGTCCCGGCGCCGATCCACTTGCCATCGGGCGAAACCGCGCAGCCGAGGGTGCCTTCCGGCGTGACCGGGCGCGGCGGCCCGCTGCCGTCGATGTCGAATGTGAAGCAGCGGCCGGGCTTGCCCGGCTCGGAGCCATGAAACGCGATGCGCCGGGAATCGGGGAACCAGGAGCCCTGGTCAGCGGTCTCGACCGGATCGGTCTTGAGCTTTCGGGCGTCGCCAGCCCCGGTGGGGAGCAGGAAGATCCCGGGCTGAGTGGGGTGAGCGGCGAGAACCCAGGCGCCGTCCGGCGAGAGGGCCAGCGGCATGCCTTCCCCCAGGCGGATCGGAGGGGAACCGTCCGTCTTACGAATACAAACCGCGTAGTTGGGGCCCACCGGATCGCCCTCTTCCCGAAACAGGAGCGTCTTGCCGTCTTGGGAAAGGTCGATGGCGATGGAGCGGCCGAACCAGGTAAGGTCGCGCTCTTTGGTTTCGCCCGGAGCCAGGCCGGCGATGGAGAAGCGCGACTCCTCACGAACCATCAGAACACGGCCATCGCGGGAAACGTCCTGGAGCACGATGCCGCCCGGCACGCGCAGGATGGCGCGCTGCTGGCCGCCGAGTGTGACGCCGTAAAGGTTCCGGCCGATGCCGGCGGCGGATGCGGTGAACCAGATTTCGCCGGGATTCTGGCGAGACCAGGCGAGGCCCTGCACGCTCGCCCAGCCGCTCGAGAGCGTGGTCTTGCGGCCGGCGAGATCGACCACGGCGACTGCGCCGCGATCGTCGTTTCGCAGAGGGTGGTCGAAGAAGGCCACGCGGTCGCCACGCGCGGAGACACGCGGGAAACTGATGTTGCCGGAGGTTTCGTAAAGTACTTTGCCAACGGGAAATTCGAGGCGGACTTTGTCGCGGGCGGAGCGCACGACAGCGAGCTGGCCGCCATCCGGGGACCAGTCCGCGTCGGAAATGCCTTCCAGGATTTTGCGTGGTGAGCCGCCGGCCAGCGGGGCGCGGGCCAGAATGCCAGGGTTGCCGAAGGCGCCCATGGACGAGGAGAGCACGAGCGCCATTTCGCCGGAAGGAGAGATAGCCGCGATGCGGACCTCGCTAAGACCCAGCGAGCGGGACTCGGGGAATTCGAGGCGCGCGGAGAACAGCTCGGTGGGCTGGCCGTCCCAGGCAGCGGAGTAAACGATGGTCTGCCCGTCGGGGGCGAAGCGGGCAGTAGAGACAATGCCGCGCCGGAAGGTGAGCTGCTTAAAGCTCGGCGGCACGTGGCCACGCTCGGCGGCGACGAAACCAAGGCGGCGGCCGGCGACAAATGCAGCGGCGAGCAGTACGAGCGCGGCAGCCAAAGCCACCGCCCGGCGGCGCGTGTTGCGCAGCGGAACGGGGGCGAGAGCGGCAGCAGAACCGCTCGGCGTCGAGGTTCCGGAGAGCGCTTCGAGGTTGAAAGCCACGTCGCGGGCGGACTGGAAGCGCTGCTCGGGATTTTTCTCGAGACAATGCCGGACGATGCGGTCGAGGGCGGGAGAGACGCTGCGGCTGGTCTCGGAAAGATCGGGCGGGTCCTCGCGGAGGATGGCGTTCATGACTTCAACGGCCGACTCGCCGCGAAACGCCCGGCGGCCGCCGAGCATTTCGTAGAGAATGGCCCCGAGCGTAAACAGGTCGGAGCGATGGTCGGTCGGGCGCCCGCGCACCTGTTCGGGCGACATGTAACCCGCGGTGCCCAGGATGCGGCCGGGCTCGGTGACGTCCGCGACAGTGGGAGCGTTCGATCCCGTGCCGGCGGCCGGCTCGGGCTGCGTGAGCTTGGCGAGGCCGAAGTCGAGGATCTTGATGCGGCCGTCTTTCGTGAGGAAGAGATTCTCGGGCTTCAGGTCGCGATGCACGATACCTTTATCGTG
>DASQHK010000739.1:0-13827 GCA_035632135.1 Bryobacterales bacterium | reverse complement strand
GTCAGGTACAGCGTGATCAATTGGGAGAACAACAGGCCACCTACTACTGCGAGGCCTAGCGGACGGCGCGCCTCGCCGCCGGCGCCGTAGCCGAGGGCGATGGGGATAGCGCCCAACAGCGCCGCCATCGTGGTCATCATGATGGGGCGGAAGCGGATCAGGCAGCCCTCGTAGATCGCCTCGAGCGGCGGTTTGCCTTCCTTGCGCTCGGCTTCAAGGGCGAAGTCGATTTGCATGATGGCGTTTTTTTTCACGATGCCGATCAGCATGATCAGGCCGACGAAGGCGTAAATGTTGAGATCGATCTTGAAAAGGTAGAGCGTTAGCAAGGCGCCGAAGCCGGCGGAGGGCAGTCCGGAGAGAATCGTCAGCGGGTGGATGTAGCTTTCGTAGAGGACGCCGAGGACGATGTAGACCACCAGGATGGCGACGATGAGGAGGATCCAGAGATTTGTGAGCGAGCTTTCGAAGGCCTTGGCGGCGCCTTGGAAGGTCGTACTGATACTTGCAGGCAGGGTCCGCCGGGCGAGATCCTGGATTTGGGAGACGGCGTCGCCCAGCGCCACGCCGGGCCGGAGGTTGAAAGAGACGGTGACGGCGGGCAGCAGGCCGAAGTGGTTGATGGTTTGCGGGCCGGTGTCGGAGGTGAGGGCGGCGAGCGTGTCGAGCGGGACGCGCTTGTTGTCTTTGGATTTGAGATAGAGCAGCGACAGGGCTTCTGGATCTCGCTGATATCTAGGGTCGAGCTCGAGCAAGACCTTGTACTCGTTGCTGGGGGCGTAGATGGTGGAGACCCAGCGGGGGCCGTAAGCGTCGTAGAGGGCGTTCTCGATGTCGGTGGCGCTGACGCGGAGGGCGGCGGCCTTGTCGCGGTTAATCTCGACATTGACCTGCGGGTTCTTGATCTGCAGGTCGCTGGCGACGTCCTGCAGGCCGGGCAGGCGCAGCATGGCTTCTTCCAGGCGCTGCGCGTGGGGATAGAGCTCACTGGCGTCGGGGTCCTGGAGCGTGAACTGGTAGAGGCTCTTGGTGAGCTGGCCGCCGATGCGAATGGTGGGAGGATTTTGAAGGAACAGGCGCATGCCGGGGAAGCCGGCGAGCTTGGGGCGCAGCTCCTCCATGACGCCGCCGACCAGCAGCGCGCGCCGGGAGCGCGGCTGGAGGTGAATGACGATCTCGCCGAAGTTGGGCCCGCCGAGGGTGGAGGAGGAAGCGCCGCCCACGGTGGAAACGAACGCCTGGATGTTGGGATCGCGGCGCAGGGCCTCTGATATCTGCTGCTGATACTCGCTCATCTGCTGGAACGAAGTTCCCTGCGCGGCTTCGGTCACGGCGAGGAGCTGGTCGGTATCCTGGTCGGGAATGAAGCCTTTGGGGATCTTGTAGAACAGCCAGACGGTGGCGACAAAGACGATGACGAAAACGGCCATGGTGACGGGACGGTATTGAAGGACCCACTGGAGGCTGCCGTCGTAGAGGTGGAGCATGCCGTCGAAGAAGCGCTCGGTAGCGTGGTAGAACCAGCCTTTGCGCTGCTCCTCGGGCGGGCGCAGGAAGCGGCTGCACAGCATCGGGGTGAGGGTCACCGAAACCACGCCCGAAATCAGGATCGCCACGCAGATGGTGACCGCAAATTCCTTGAACAAGCGGCCCAGAATGCCGCCCATGAACAGCACGGGAATGAAAACGGCGGCCAGCGAAAGGGTCATGGAAACGATGGTGAAGCCGATTTCTTCCGACCCGTTGAGGGCGGCGTGCATGGGCGACTCGCCGTGCTCCATGTGGCGGACGATGTTTTCGAGCATGACGATGGCGTCGTCGACCACGAAGCCAATGCACAGGATGAGGGCCATCATGGACAGGTTGTCGAGCGAGTAGTCGAGCAGGTACATGACGGCGAAGGTGCCGATGATGGAGAAGGGAAGAGCCAGGCTGGGGATGACGGTGGCCGAGACGTTGCGCAGGAAAAGAAAGATGACGAGAATGACCAGGCCGAGGGTGAGGGCCATGGTGAGCTTGACGTCCTCGAAGGAGTCGCGGATGGACTGGGAGCGGTCGTAGAGGATGCTCATCTCGACCGAGGCGGGCAGCATGGACTTGAACTGGGGCAGGAGCTGCTTGATGGCGTCGGTGACTTCGACGGTGTTGGTGCCGGGCTGGCGCTGGATGCCCAGGACGATGGACCGACGGCTGCCGCTGGCTGAGTAGTACCAAGAGGCGGTCTTGTCGTCTTCGACGCTGTCGATGATCTTGCCGAGCTGCTCCAGGCGCACGGGCGAGCCTTTTTGGTAGGCAACGATCAGGGGATGGTAAGCGGCGGCGTTGAAAAGCTGGCCGGTAGCCTGGACGGTGAATGCTTTGTCGGGGCCCCACAGGATGCCGGTGGGGAGGTTTACGTTCCAGCGCTTGAGCGCGGCTTCGACTTCGTTGATGCCGATCTGCTTGGCGGCGAGCAGGCGCGGGTCCATCTGGACGTGGACGGCGTATTTCTGCGCGCCGAGCACCTGCACCTGGGCGACGCCGCTGACCATGGAAACGCGCTGGGCGATGAGGGTCTCGGCGTACTCGTCGAGCGCGTAGAGCGGCAGCGTGGGCGAGGTGAGGGCGAGGTAAAGGATGGGCTGGTCGGCGGGATTGACCTTGGTGAAGGTGGGAGGGCTGGGCATGCCGGCGGGCAGCACAGCGGCGGCTTGGGTGATGGCGGCTTGCGCGTCGACGGCGGCGCCATCGAGGTTGCGGCTGAGGTCGAACTCCAGGGTGATCTGGGTCGAGCCCAGCGAGTTGGTGGAAGACATCGAGTCGAGGCCGGCGATGGTGGAGAACTGCTGCTCGAGAGGGGTGGCGACGGCGGAGGCCATGGTGCGGGGACTCGCGCCGGGGAGCGTGGCGGTGACGAGCAGCGTGGGGAAATCGACGTTGGGCAGATCGCTGACCGGGAGCGCGCGATAGGCGACCAGCCCGAACAGCGCGATGGCCGGCATCATGAGGCTGGTGGCGACGGGCCGGCGGATGAAGATTTCGGAGATGTTCATCGCGCGGCGGCCGGCGAGGGCTCGGCCACGCCGGAGCGCTTGCGGAAATGATCGACGATGGCGGCCATGTAGGTATAAAACACGGGCGTGAGATAAAGGGTGATGAGCTGGGAAAAGAGCAGGCCGCCTACTACAGCGAGGCCCAGGGGGCGGCGGCCCTCGCCGCCGGAGCCCCAGCCGAGGGCGATGGGGATGGCGCCCAGCAGCGCGGCCATGGTGGTCATCATAATGGGGCGGAAACGGATCAGGCAGCCTTCATAAATGGCTTCGACCGGCGTCTTGAATTCCTTGCGCTCGGCTTCGAGGGCGAAGTCGATTTGCATGATGGCATTCTTCTTCACGATGCCGATGAGCATGATCAGGCCGACGAAAGCGTAGATGCTCAGGTCAACCTTGAAAATGTAGAGCGTCAGCAAGGCCCCGAAGCCGGCGGAGGGCAGGCCGGAGAGGATGGTCAGCGGGTGGATGTAGCTTTCGTAAAGGACGCCGAGGACGATGTAGACCACCAGGATGGCGACGATGAGAAGAATGTCGAGGTTCTTGAGCGAGCGCTGGAAGGCCTGGGCGGCGCCCTGGAAGGTCGTGCTGATACCGGCGGGGAGGGTCCGCTGGGCGAGATCCTCGACCTCGGTGACGGCGTCGCCGAGCGGGAAGTTGGGCTTGAGGTTGAAGGAAATGGTGACCGCGGGAAGCTGGCCGTAGTGGCTGATGCTCTGCGGGCCGACGTCTTCGGTGACCCTGGCGACGGTGTTGAGGGGAACCTCGCGGCCGTCGGCGGATTTCAGGTACAGCATGGAGACGGCGTCGGCGTGGAGCTGGTACTGGGGTTGCAGCTCGAGCAGGACCTTGTACTGGTTGGTGGGGGCGTAGATGGTGGAGACCCAGCGGGGGCCGTAGGCGTCGTAGAGAGCGTTCTCGATGTCCTGCGCGCTGACGTTCAAGGCGGCCGCCTTGTCGCGGTTGATTTCGATATTGACCTGGGGGTTCTTGATCTGGAGGTCGCTGGTGACGTCGGCCAGGCCGGGGAGGCGGCCCATCTCGCGCTCGAACTTCTGGCCCTGGCGGTAGAGCTCGGCGGTGTCGGGGCCTTGTAGCGTGTATTGATAGTTACTCTTGGAGAAACGCGCGCCGATGCGGATGGTGGGCGGGTTGGACATGAAGACGCGCATGCCGGGGAAGTTGGAAACCTTGGGGCGCAGCTCTTCGATGAGATGCTCGACGTCGAGCGAGCGCTGGCGGCGGGGCTTGAGGTGGAGCATCATGCGGCCGAAGTTGTTGCCGCCCATGCTCTGGGCGGAGAAGCCGCCGACGCTGGTCATGAAAGCCGAGACGGCAGGGTCGTCGCTGAAGATCTTGGCTACCTGCACCTGATACTTAGCCAGCTCGTAGAAGGAGGTGCCCTGGGCGGTCTCGGTGACGGCCTGGATCTGGTCGTTGTCCTGGTCGGGGATGAAGCCTTTGGGGATCTTGATGAACAGCCAGATGGTGGCTCCCAGGACGGCGAAAAACACGACCATCATGATGGGGCGGAAGCGCAGCACCCAGCGCAGGCTGCGATCGTAGACGCGCAGCATGCCGTCGAAGAAGCGCTCGGTGACGCGGTAGAACCACCCGTGCCGCTGGTCTTGCGGCGGGCGCAGGAAGCGGCTGCAGAGCATCGGGGTGAGGGTCACCGAAACCACGCCCGAAATCAGGATCGCCACGCAGATGGTGACCGCAAATTCCTTGAACAAGCGGCCCAAAATGCCGCCCAGGAACAGCACTGGAATGAAAACGGCGGCCAGAGAAAGAGTCATGGAGACGATGGTGAAGCTGATTTCTTTGGAGCCGTTGAGGGCGGCGTGCATGGGCGACTCGCCGTGCTCCATGTGGCGGACGATGTTTTCGAGCATGACGATGGCATCGTCGACGACGAAGCCCACGCACAGGATCAGCGCCATCATGGACAGGTTGTCGAGCGAGTAGTCGAGCAGGTACATGACGGCGAAGGTGCCGATGATGGAGAAGGGAAGAGCCAGGGCCGGGATGGCGGTGGCGGAAAGATTGCGCAGGAACAGAAAAATCACCATCACCACCAGGCTGAGGGTGAGGAGCATCGTGAACTGCACGTCCTCGAAAGACAGGCGAATCGTGTCCGAGCGGTCGTGGAGGATGTTCATCTGCACGGAGGGCGGGATCTGGGACCGGAAAACCGGCAACAGCTTCTTGATGGCGTCGGTGACCTCGATGGTGTTGGTGCCGGGCTGGCGCTGGATGGAGAGGATCATGCAGCGGCGGCCGCCGCTCGAATCGAAAAACCAGGAAGCGGTTTTGTCGTCCTCGAAGCCGTCGAGGACCTGGCCGACTTCGGAGAGGCGCACCGGCGCGCCGTTGCGATAGGCGACCACCAGCGGGCGGTAAGCCTCGGCGTTCATCAACTGGCCGGTGGCTTGCACGGTGAAAGCCTCGTGGGGACCGTAAAGCGTGCCAGTCGGCATGTTGACGTTCCAGTCCTGGATGGCCTTCTCGATTTCGTTGATGCCGATTTGCTTGGCCGCGAGCTTGTGGGGATCGACCTGGACGTGGACGGCGTACTTCTGAGCGCCGAAGACGCCGACCTGGGCGACGCCGTTGATCATGGAGATGCGCTGGGCCATCATGGTCTCGGCGTATTCGTCGAGTTCCCAGAGCGGCAGGGTGGGCGAGGTGAGGGCGAGGAAGAAGACCGGCGTGTCGGCGGGATTGACCTTGCGGAAGGTGGGCGGGCTGGGCATGCCGGGCGGCAGAAGGGGCATGGCCTGCGTGATGGCGGTTTCCACATCGACCGCGGCGCCGTCGAGGTTGCGGCTCAGATCGAACTGCAAGGTGACGGTAGTGATGCCGAGGAGGCTGGTGGAGGTCATCGAGTCGAGGCCGGCGATGGTGGAGAACTGGCGCTCGAGGGGAGTGGCGACGGCGGAGGCCATGGTCTCGGGGCTGGCGCCGGGCAGGCTGGCGGAAATGCTCAGCGTGGGAAAATCGACGTTGGGAAGATCGCTGACGGGCAGCGCGCGGTAGGCCACCAGACCGAACAGGGCGATGGCCAGCATCAGGAGGCTGGTGGCGATCGGCCGTTCGATGAAGAGGCGGGAAATGTTCATGGCGGCGCGGCCCGGAGGCTATGTTTTTTCGTCGGAGCCTTTCAGGATGCGGACCTTGGCGCCGGGCGCGAGGCGAAGCTGCCCTTCGGTGACAACCGTTTCGCCGGCGGCCAGACCTTTCTGAATGACGGTTTCCTGATCGACGCGCACGCCGGGGGTGACGGGGCGCAACTCGACGCTCATATCCGGCTTGACGACGAAAACAAACTGGCCGTCCTGGCCGGTCTGCACGGCGCGCGTGGGAACGACGATGGCGTTGGTCTCGGAAAAAAGCCGCAGCGCCACGCGCACGAACTGGCCGGGCCAGAGCTTGCGGTCGGAGTTGGTGAAGGTGCCTTTCAGCTTGATGGTGCCGGTGGTCATGTCTACGTTGTTGTCAACGAAGGTGAGCACGCCGGTTTCCTGGTCTGCGGCGGAGTCCTCGGGGCTGGCGACGACGCTGAGCTTGCCCTCCGCCATGTAGCGCTTGACAGCGAGCAGTTGCGATTCGGGGACGGAGAAGGTGACGTAGATCGGCTGGAGCTGATTGATGGTGACCAGGTCGATGTCGCTGGCCTTGACGATGTTGCCCTGCTTGACCATGAGGTTGCCGGTGCGGCCGTCGATGGGAGAGCAGATGGTGGTGTAGCCGAGCTGGATTTTGGCGTTGTCGAGGGCGGCCTTGTCGGCCTTGGCGGAGGCGCGGGCGCTCTCGATGGCGGCGCGATCGGCGCGCACGGCGGCGGCCTGCGCGACGGCGGAGCTGTCGACCAGGTCGTATTGCTCACGCGAGATGACGCCCTCTTTGACAAGCTGGGAGTAGCGCGCGGCCTGGGCGCGGGAGTATCGCTCCTGGGCGATGTCGCGGGCGAGGTTGGCCTGGGCCTGCTCGAGCTGCGCCCCGTCGCGGGCGAGGTTGGCCTCGGCCTGGCTCACCTGCGTTTCGAGCGGGCGGGGATCGATGGTGAAAAGAACGTCGTTTTTCTTGACGAAGTCGCCTTCCTGGAAATGGACGCGGGTGAGTTCGCCGCCGATGAGGGCCTTGACGGCGATGGTGGTGATGGCCTCGACGTTGCCGATGACCTGGATGTTAACCGGCATGGTCTTCTGGACCACGGCGGCCACGGTGACGGGGAGGCCTTCGCTGCGCTTCTCAACCGCGCGGGCGGTTTTGCCGGAGCAGGCGGAGAAGAGGAAGGAGGAAGCGAGCAGCGCGAGACAGGCGAGCGGGCGCGCGGAGGAAGCGACGCCATGTTTTTCTAATGAAACGACAAGCGTATGACTGAGGATGGCCATTCTGCGATCCGTGTTGCCGTTAACTAGATTACCAGGAGTCCCCGCCTGAGTTGAGGACCCTGGGCCGGCCGAACACACGACGGCTCGAAAAGCTTAAAGGCGCTGGCAGAGGGAGGAAGGTTTCGGAGGGAGTAAGTTCTAAGAGTCCCGCCCTGTCTCCGATTGGTGCAGCCGGATGCGGCCAACCTCGACGATCCAAAGCTCTCCGGCTATCGGTATTTGGGCCACGGCATCCAAGAGTTCGCGGATCAGCCTTTCCAGCAGGGGAAGGTTCGGGTTCTTGGAAACGCGGATCACCGCAATACCGGCCGCCTCACCAGGCGGAAATCGGGTTACGTCAGCGAAATCGAGGTCCAGGGTCACCAGGCAACGCTGCTCCCGGCAGCAAACCTGATAGAGGGAGCGGTCTGAGCCGCCAGCCAGCCCCTCCTGGCGCAACGTTATGGCCTGCGGCACGGAAAAGTCCTTGCGCCCGTGTTCCGAAGTTCTCATCGAGTTTGAACTTCATCCCGCCCTATTGATGGGGATTTCTACGTATCGCTCCCGCGCCATTTCTGCGCCATACGCGATGGCGGCGCGAATATCGTCCGCCGTCAACTGCGGATAGTCGGCGAGGATTTCATCGATGGCCATGCCATTGGAGAGGAGGTCGAGCAAGAGCGAGACCCAAATCCGTGTACCGCAGATGCACGGCTTTCCGAAACAAACGGCTGGGTCGACCGAGATCCTTTCCAGAAGCGGGTGCATTTGGCGCTGGTCCTAGAGCTATCTTAGCTGGGTTCGGCTCAGAAAAGGGGGAGCTTGCGTGGCTTTGGGCGCCAGATTCGTTCACGACGCCGTTTCAAGATCGGAAGCCGGCTGGAAGCGGCCGTACTGGAGGGCCAGGGAGGGCAGGACCAGGAGGTTCAGCAGGGTCGAGGTGGCCAGGCCGCCGACGATGACGATGGCCATGGGACCTTCGATTTCGCGGCCGGGCTCGCCGCTGCCGATGGCGAGGGGCAGCAGGCCGAGGGCGGTGACCAGAGCGGTCATCAGCACGGGGACCAAACGTTCCGAGGCGCCGCGCAGGGCGGCGGCGGGGCCCCACGTCATGCCTTCTTCGGTGACCAGGTGCTCGTAATGGGAGACGAGCATCATGGAGTTGCGGGTGGTGATTCCGAATAAAGTCACGAAGCCGACCAGCGAGCCGACCGAGAGCCAGCCGCCGGTGAGGAAAACAGCGAGCACGCCGCCGACCAGGGCGAAGGGGAGATTGGCGAGCACCAGCGCCAGGTTTCTCCAGTTTCCGAAGACGATGGAGAGCAGGGCGATGATGACGACGCCGGCGATGGCGGAGTGAAGGAGCAACTCGCGCTGGGCCTGAGCGCGAGCCTCTTCCGCGCCGGAGAAAACGGGATAGACGCCGGCGGTGAACGGGACTTTGGCGGCGACCTGGAGGCGGACCTCGGCGACAAAAGAGGCGAGGTCGCGGCCGCGCACGTTGCAGGTGACGGTGGTGCGGCGGCGGGCGCTGTCGTGGGCGATGAGGGAGCGGCCGGAGGTTTCAAAAACGGCGGCGAGATCGCGGAGGGGGAGGCGCAAGCCCTCGGTATTGCTGAGCAGCAGGGAGCCGATCGCTTCGGGGTCGCGGCGCGTGCGCTCGTCGAGAATCACGGCGACATCAAAGACGCGGTTGGCCTCGTAGGTTTGGGCGACCACGGCGCCCTGGTAAGCGGCCTCCACGTCGTCGAGAACGTCCACGGGCTCGAAGCCGAACTGGCGGAGGCGCTCGGGACGGAGGCGGATGATGATTTGCGGCGCGCCCGGGGGCGATTGCACCTGCACGTCGGCGGCGCCGGGCACGGCCGAGACGACGCGGGCCACGTCCTGGGCCTTCTGGTCGATGAGGTCGAGGTCGTCGCCGAAAATCTTGATCACCACGGCAGCGGTCGCGCCGGAGAGCGTTTCCTCGATGCGCTCGGTGAGAAACGGCGTGATGGAGAAGTAGACGCCGGGGAATTTGGCGAGGGCGGCGCGGATCTGGTTCTGGGTGATTTCCGACTCTTCGCCGCCCAGAGGCTTGAGGTCGACGTGGATTTCGCTGTAGTTGGGGCCCCAGGTATCGTCGGCCTTCTCGGCGCGGCCGATCTGCTGGGAAACGTAGCGGATGTTGCGGTTCTTGCGCAGATCGAAAGTCACCAGGCGGCCCAGGCGGAGGGACTCCTGGAGCGAGGTGCCGGGAACGGCGGACATGTGGACGATGAAGTGACCCTCGCGCAGCTCGGGCAGAAAGCCGGCGCCGAAAAACGGCAGCGTGGCCGCGGCAGCGGCGGAGAGCAGAAACGCGGATACCATCACCTGGTTGGGGCGCGCGGCGGCAGCTTGGAGGAGGCGGACGTAGCGCGCTTTCAGCGCGCGCACAAACGATGTTTCGGCGGCGACGGCGGAGACGCCGGGCAGCAGCAGAACAGCGAGCGCCGGGGTGACGGTCAGGGCGACGGCGAGGGAGGCAAGTATCGCTAAGATATAGGCGATGGCGAGCGGCGCGAACAGGCGGCCCTGGAGGCCGGTGAGGGTGAGGACGGGGAGAAAGACCAGGGCAACAATGAAGGTGGCGTAGACGACGGCGCTGCGAACCTCGAGCGAGGCGTCGAGCACGACGCGGAAAGCGGACTGCGGGTTATCGCTCGCCGCGTTCTCGCGCAGGCGGCGGAAGATGTTTTCGACGTCGATGATGGCATCGTCCACCACTTCGCCGATGGCGATGGCCAGGCCGCCGAGGGTGAGCGTGTTGAGGGTGGCACCCAGGCGGTCGAGAATGATGACGGCGACCAGGAGCGAGAGCGGGATGGCGGTGAGGGAGATGAACGCCGTGCGCAGGTTGAACAGAAACAGGAACAGCACCGCCGCGACGAGGATGCCGCCGAGCAGCAGCGAAAAATTCACGTTATGGAGGGCGGTTTCGATGAAGTTGGCGGGGCGGAACAGGCGTGGGTAGAGAGTGATTTCGCTGGCCCCGATAGCGGGCTTCATCTCGTCGAGCGCTCGCTCGGCGGCGGCGGTGACCTCCATGGTGTTGGCGCCGAGCTGACTGGAGAGGACGAGCAGCACGCCGGGGATGCCCTCGATGGAGGCGTCGCCGATTTTAGGCTCGGGGGCTTCGGCGATGCGGGTGACGTCGCGGAGGCGGAGGGTGCGGCCGTTGCGGCGGGCGAGCGCGACCTCGCCCAACTGCGCGGGCGTGAGCGACTGGCCTTCGCTGCGAAGGACGATGCGCTGGGCGGCGGTTTCGACAAAGCCGGCGCCGCGCACGCCGGTGGACTTGCGGGCGGCGGCGAGCACGTCGTCGAGGCTGAGATCGAAGGCGAGCAGGCGCTCGGGACGGACCTGGATCTGGAGCTGGCGTACTTCGCCACCGAACACGACGACCTTGGCCACCCCCGGCACGCCGAGCAGGCGGGGGCGGATGGTCCAGTCGGCGAAGGTGCGCAGGTCCATGAGAGAACGCTTCGACGAAGTGAGGCCGATGGCGAGCATCATGCTCGACGCGGACGTGAGCGGGGCCATGGTCGGCGCCCGGACGCCCAGGGGCATCGAGCCGATAATTTCGGCGAGGCGCTCGTTGATGGTCTGGCGGGCGCGGTAGATTTCCGTGCCCTCGCGAAAGACGGCGGTCACTACGGACAGACCCTGGATGGATTCGGAGCGCAGCGACTCCAGACTGCCGACGCCGTTGACTGCGCTCTCGACCGGGCGCGTGACGAGTTCTTCGACTTCTTCGGGGGAGAGGCCGGGCGCTTCGGTCTGGATGACAACTTGCGGCGGGGCGAACTCGGGGTAGACGTCGTAGCGGGCGTGCTGGGTGACGTAGAGACCGTAGCCGATGGCCACGCAGGCGAGCGCGATCACCACGCCGCGAAAGCGGAGGGAAGATGCGACCAGGCCGCGCAGCACTACTCCGGCTCCCCTTCCTCGCCAAGCTGGATTTGGGACTTCAGCTCTTCGGAGAGCAGCACCTGGGCGCCGGCGGTGACGACGCGATCGCCGGCCTTCCAGCCGGTGATAGTGAACAGGCCCCGCGCGGTGGGGCGGTCGGCGTCAGCTTCGCGGCGGGAGAATTTGTCGGCGGCGGTCTGGACGTAGGCCCAGGCTTTGCCGGCATAGTGGACGACGCTGCTGGGCGGAAGAAAGACGCCGTGCTGCGGCTCGCCGGGCAGGCGGAGATAGGCGGTAACGGCGGCGCCGGGGCGCAGAGAGAGGCCGGAGGCGGAAACGGCGAAGAGAAACGACTGGCCCTGGAACTTGGGATCGACGGCGGCGGCCAGGGCCACGCGCTCCCCGTCGAGGGGGCGATCTTCGCGGCCGAAGGGGACGATGCGGGCGCCCGAAACGGGGCCGGGAACGGCGGAGCCGGCGGGGACATCGACGCGCGCGAGAAGGCGATCGAAGCCGGCGAGGCGCAGGATGGGCTGGCCGCTCTCGACGGCTTCGCCGGGCTGGGCCAGGATTTCGACCACTTGGCCGGCACGCTCGACGCGCAGCGGGCGTGCGCCGGCGGAGCCGGAGGGGGACGACAGCGAAGACTGTATCAATTGTACAGTCTGGCGGGCGGCGGCGAGGCGCGCTTCTTCGCCCCGCAGGCGGGCGTCGGCTTCCTGGAGCGCGCGGTCGGACGCGTTTTTGTTTTCAGCGTTGAGGATTTTGGTGCGGTCGTAGGAGGCGCGGGCGGCCGAGACGGAGGCGGTTGCCGCCGCCACGTCGGCGCGGGCGGCGGCGAGGCGCGAGGAAAGATCAACTTGCTCGACCGGCGTAAAGCGCGGCTCGAGTGCGGCGACGATGGCGCCGCCGTCGATGTCTTCGCCGAGGGCGGGCCAGCCGCGGCCGCCGGCCGGGCGTAGAGTGCCGGCAACCGGGGCGCGCAGGACGAAGGAGCGCGAGGGGTCTTCGATGAGCGTGCCGTAGGCGGCCAGCTCAGGCGGAAGCGTGGCGGCGGCGAGAGTTTCCGTCTGGAGGCCGATGCGGGCTTGCGTGTCGCGATCGAGGGTCACGACGGTTTCGCCGCCCACGCGCGCGACGCGCGGCGGAACCTTGATGGGGCGCTCGCTCTCCTGCTCCTTGGCCATCTCGCCGCGCTGCTGGAGAAACAGCCAGATGAGAAGCGCGGCGGCGCCGGCGATGACGACCACGGTGACGAGCCATTTGAGCGGCCGGCTCATGGCGCGGCTCCGGCGGGCGCGGGCGGGCGCGGATTGCTTTGGGGCACCGGCGGCATTGAGAGACCGGCTTCGAGAGGCTGCTGGACGGCCTGCTCGAGAGCGCCGAGCGCGGCCTGCGCCTGGGCGAGCGCGGTGAGGCGCGCGCGTTCGGCGACGGCGGTCTGGACGCGCATGCCGTCCAAGGCAAGGCGATCGATCTCGCCGGCGGCAAAGGCGCGCTGGGCGGCGGCTTCGCGGGCCTGCTGGAGGTCCAGAACCTGCGAGCCGGCGACGGACAGCTCGGCTCGAGCGGAGCGATATTGCGCGAGCGCTTTCTCGATTTCGCCGATCGCTTGGGCCTGGAGCGCGACGAAGCGCGCGGCGGTCTCGTTGCGGCGAGCTTCCGCTTCAGCGATGGGGCCCTGGTTGCGGTTGAAAATGGGGAGCGCCAGCGCCGGACCGATGGCGAACTTGTCATGGCCTTCGTCGAAGTCGTAGCCGGGGCCGAGGTCGATGTCGGGGTATTGCCGGGCGATTTCGAGGCGGAGCGCGGCGTCGGCCACGGCGTACTCGGCCAGGAGGCGCTGCACGTCGATGCGATTCAGAAGTCCGGCCTTTTGCACGGCGGCGAGGGGGAGGGCTTGCTCGGCGGGAGTCTGATCCCAGTTGCGCCAGGTAAGAGTAATACCATCGAGAGCGGAAACCGGCACGCCGAGAGCAGCAGCGAGGGAGGCGCGGGTTTCGGCGATGCGGCCCTCGGCGGCCTGGAGCGCGAGGGCGGTGGCGTTGAAATCGGTGCGAGCGGCGTCGACATCGGGGCGCGAAACTTCGCCCACGGCGAGGCGCTGCTCGTAGAGTTTCACCGTCTCGGCGCGGATGTTTTGCTCGGCGGCGAGCAGGTCGCGCTCGCGCATGGCGAAGAGATTACCGGCGAGCGCGGCGCGGATGGCGCTGCGGATGTGCCAGCCGGTTTCAGCCAGCGCGAGGCGGGCGACGTCAACCTGGCGCTGGGCTTCGAGGATGCGCAGGCCGCGCTTGCCGGCGGTCTCGATCGGGATGTTGGGGGTGAAGTGAAACACGAGCGCGGACTCGGGCGAAGTGGAGTAGCCGCCGCCGATGCTGAGCGACGGGTTGGGGCGCGCGCCGGCGGTGGTGATGGCGGCCTCGGCCATCCGCACCTGCGCGCGGGCGACATCGAGATCGGGGCTGAAATAAAAACCGACGAGG
>DASQHK010000738.1:0-1575 GCA_035632135.1 Bryobacterales bacterium | reverse complement strand
ACTGGGCGCCATGGCCGCCTCCAGTCCCGGCTTTGGCCGCTCGCGCGCCCAATACGTCAAGTGGATTGCGGCGCGCTTTGCCATCGACGCCAAAGACACGCGCCTCATCCCGGACCTTTCGGCCGCCGCCGACGTCATCATTAGGGCTGAGTCCAAGGCGCTGCAAGTCCCGCGGGAGGCCATCATCGAAGATCACGGCAAGACCTACGCGCGTGTTCTGCGGGCTGAGGGCGCCGCCGACAAGCGCGAGATCCACGTCGGCCTGCGCAACAATACAAACGCCGTCGTCCTCGCGGGTCTTCGTGACGGCGACGAGGTCGTGCTGCCCTGATTTTGGTCCCTTGTTGCGTTCGCGCTCTGCTTCCGCACGAGCCGAACGGCCTCCCCCGGTGAAATAACGCAGTCTTGGGTGGCGCCGCGGCGCCAACCGGCGACGCGCCGCTCTACGGCTGGCCGGACCGCCGCAACTGCCCGCAAGCCGCGTAGATATCCCGCCCGCGCGGCTTGCGGATGAAGCAGGGGAAACTGCGCTTCACAATTGCCTGAAACGCCAGCACGCGCTCCGGCTGGGGGGTTACGAAATCAATCCCCGGCCCGGGGTTGAACGCGATCAGGTTCACCATGCACTTCAGGTTCGCCAGCAGCCGGACCACGCGCCGGGCGTCGGCGTCCGAGTCGTTCACTCCGCCCAGCAGTACATACTCAAACGACAGCTTCTCCCACGGCCGCAGCGGGTAAGCGCGGCAAGCTTCGAGCAGCGCGGCGAGTTTGTATTTCCTGGTAATCGGCATCAGCCGCTCGCGCATCTCCTCCGTCGAAGCGTTGAGTGAAACGGCCAGCTTCGGCCGCACCGGCTCGCGGCCCAGTTCGGCAATTTTCGGCGTGATGCCGGAGGTGGACAGCGTGATTCGCCGCGGCGAAAGCCCCAGCCCCTCCGGGTCCACCAGCAGCCGCGTCGCCTGGATCACGCTCGGCAGGTTCAGCAGCGGCTCCCCCATGCCCATCATCACGACATTCAGCCGCCGGCGCTCGCCATCCCGCGCAAAGACGCCGTTCTGCCGCGCCGCCACCAGCACCTGTCCCACGATCTCGCCCGCCGTGAGGTTCCGCGCCAGACCCAGCAGCGCCGTGAAGCAGAACTTGCAATCCACCGGGCAGCCCGCCTGGGTCGAGATGCAGATGGTGTCGCGGCCGGCTTCGGGCATCCACACCGTCTCGATCTTCTGCCCGTCGCCCAGCCGCAGCAGGTAGCGGATGGTCCCGTCGGCCGATTGAAACTCCCGCTCGATGGCCGGCAGCCCAACCTCAAACTCCAGCGCCAGCGCCCGCCGCAAGGTCCCCGGCAGCCCCGGCACTGCCTCGATGGTTTCGGCGCGCCCTTGGTAGATTCCATCGTAAAGTTGGCGTGCGCGCCAGGCGGCTTCGCCTCGCGCGGTCACGATCTCGACCAGGTCGCTTTTTTCCAGTCCCAGGAGCGGCTGCGGCATCGTCTACCATGATACAACACTCTTTGTATCTAATTGAAAATGAAATGTTTAACAGGTACCGAGCCTCGTTGGAACGCCTGTGCTAAGC
>DASQHK010000737.1:0-3401 GCA_035632135.1 Bryobacterales bacterium | reverse complement strand
CGCGGCGAGCAAGTAGGCCCTGTCGCAGGCATTTCCATCTTCGGCCTCGATGCCCTTAGCTCCGCCGCCTACGGGCCCGAGGCCGCCCTGACGCTGCTGATCCCGTTGGGATTACTGGGCCCCGCCTACTTACTGCCGATCACCATCAGCATCATCATCCTGCTGGCGATCGTCTATTTCTCCTACCGGCAGACGATCCAGGCTTATCCAGGCGGTGGCGGGTCTTATACCGTCGCCCGCGAGAACCTGGGAGCACGCCCTGCGCTGCTTGCGGGCGCAGCCCTGATGACCGACTATGTCCTCACTGCTGCCGTCGGCATCTCGGCCGGCGTGGGCGCCCTGGTGTCGGCGGTTCCGAGCTTGCAGCCGCACACCTTGGCGCTCTGCCTCTTCATCCTGGCTGCGATCACGGTCGTGAACCTGCGCGGCCTGCGCGATTCCGGCCTCATTTTCATGGGGCCGACCTACCTCTTCATCGGCTGCCTGTTCTCGCTGCTCGCCATCGGCTTGCTTCAGACGCTGCTCAACGGCGGCCATCCGGCGGCTGTGATAGCGCCTCCCAAGCTGCCGCCCGCCACCGCCGCAGTCAGCCTTTGGCTGCTGCTGAAGGCTTTTGCGAGCGGCTGCACCGCCATGACCGGGGTCGAGGCCGTCAGCAACGGCGTGAAGGCCTTCCGCGAGCCCGCCGTACAAACCGCGCGCCGCACCCTGACGATCATCATCGTCCTGCTGATGGCGCTGCTCGGCGGCATCGCCTGGCTGGTCCGGGCTTACGGCATCGGCGCCACCGACCCTGGCAAGCCGGGCTACGACAGCGTCCTTTCGCAACTCGCGGCTGCCGTCGCCGGCAAAGGCGCTTTCTATTACGTCACCATGGCGTCCATCCTGCTGGTGCTGGCATTTTCCGCCAACACCGCTTTTGCCGACTTCCCCCGCCTTTGCCGCGCCATCGCCTCCGACGGCTATCTCCCCAACTCCTTCGCCGACCGCGGGCGGCGGCTCGTCTTCACCTCCGGCATCATCGTGCTTGCCGCGCTCTCCGCCGTGCTGCTAATCCTGTTCGGCGGCGTCACGGACCGCTTGATCCCGCTCTACGCGGTCGGCGCCTTTCTGGCGTTCACCATGTCGCAAGCGGGTATGGTCGCGCACTGGAGGAAGAAAGGCGGGCCCGGCTCTACCCACAGCCTGCTCGTGAACGGCCTTGGCGCTTTTGTCACCGCCATCACCGTGGCCGTGGTCATGGTGGCGAAGTTCGCGGAGGGGGCCTGGGTCACGATGCTGCTCATCCCCGGGATGCTCCTCCTCATGCAAGTGATCCGCCGCCATTACCGCCGCGTCGCCCTCGAGACCGACAGCACGTCTCCGCTCTCTGTGGACGATGTCCGGCCGCCGCTCGTGGTTGTCCCCATGGAAAGGTGGAGTAGCGTGTCGAAGAAAGGTCTCCGCCTTGCACTCACGCTCTCGCCCGATGTCGTCGCCCTGCACGTTGCCGCCGACCAGGAGTCGGACACGCTCCAGGAGCAATGGGACCAGCTCGTGGCACAGCCGGCGCGTCGAGCCGGGCTGCAACCGCCCCAGCTCGTTGTTCTTCCCTCGCCTTACCGTTTCCGAATCACGCCCATAGTGGACTACATCCGGGAACTGGAAGCGAAGGGCCCCGGCCGCCAGATTGCCGTCCTCATCCCCGATCTGATCGAGCGGCGCTGGTATCAGTACTTCTTACATCGCCAGCGGGGCGAGGTTCTCGCGGCCCGCCTGCTGCTGACCGGCAGCCGGCAGACCGTGATCATCAACGTACCCTGGCATCTCGGCGCCGAGCTCCCGAGCGGCAAGCCCCGAGAAGGCTGATCTTCGGGGGATGGCTGGGGACGGCGCCGTGCTTCAGAGTTTGCACCGGGCCCACAGGAAGGGACGGACTCGTTCCTCCACCAATTCCAGACCCAGTCCCGGCCGGTCCGAAATGGGAACGAAGCTGTTGCGAATCTCCAGCTCGGGCGCGCGGTCCACAAGCTGAAAATGCTCCGGAACGCGGTACGGATAGGTCTCCTGAATCATGAAGTTCGGAATGCAGGCGTCCACTTGCAGCGCCGCGGCGGTCGACACGGGACTGGCGCAGTTATGCGGCTGCACCCGCATATTGTAAGTCTCGGCCATGGCGGCGATCTTCTTGGTTTCCATGATTCCACCGGTGTTGCCAACATCGGGCTGCACGATGTCGGCGGCGTGCAGCTCGAGGACCCGGCGGAAGCCGTATCGCGTGTATAGCCGTTCCCCCACCGCAACGGGGATGTGCACCTGTTCGGAAAACTTTTTCAGCGCCTCCACATCAAAGGGGTCTACCGGCTCCTCCAAGAACAGAATGTCTTCTCCTTCGAGCCTCCGGCCGATCCGGATGACGGCGTCGGTCGTCAGCTCCGCGCTCATGTCCAGCATCAAGTCGATCTTCG
Source organism: Bryobacterales bacterium (assembly GCA_035632135.1). GTDB lineage: Bacteria > Acidobacteriota > Terriglobia > Bryobacterales > JACQDG01 > DASQHK01. The sequence continues at coordinate 954 of DASQHK010000737.1, read as the reverse complement.
GCCCCACCGCGTCTCGCACCGCCTTGACCCTGGCGATGGCTGCACTCTCGGCCTCCCGATCGACGGAACGATGCGACACGTGCCGGATGTGGCCCTCGGGATCCATCTCCGCAGAGGCCAGCGGATAGAACTTGATCGCCGTATATCCGTCTTTGACCACGCGCTCCGCCTCCCGAGCGAAGTCAGCAGGCTTGATGCACCGGAACGACCACCCATTCGCGTACACGCGCGCCTTGTCCCGGATTTTTCCGCCCAGCATCTCGTAAATCGGAAGGCCCAGCGCCTTGCCTTTGATATCCCACAGCGCTTGCTCGATGGCGCTGATGCCGGCGAACAGGATCGAGCCGCCACCCTTCGCCCAGAAGGAGTGATCGTACATTTCACTCCAGATCGCCTCGATGCGAAAAGGGTCTTTTCCCGGCAGGAACTGCTCGGCGAGGTCTTTGATCATGCCGGCGGCGGCCGTGGCGCCTGTGCCGTATGCGACCGCGGCTTCCCCCACGCCATGGATGCCTTGGTCGGTCAGAATCTGAACCAGGACGGGATTCCGGCCTCCCACGGAAACGAGGTAAACCCGGGCCTCGACCATCTTCAACTTAGCCTTCACCTGGCAGGCCGCGGGCAAAGGACCGACGCGCAGCGCGCCGGCTGAGACCGCCGGAAAAGCCGTTAGAAAATTTCTTCGGTTCACGCTTCAAATTATACGCGGCCCCGGATTGTCTTTCGGAGGCGCCAGGGATAGTATTTTTACGAGGTGCAGCAGCCGGCTGCGGCGAAGGGCTATTCGCCAGATTGCTGCCCTTGAAGGGGGACTCTATGAAGAAGGGGGCGTCTATGAGAACCGTTTACACGCGGGGGGAGTGGCTGGCCGCCGTTGGGTCGGCCGCTCTCTTCCCCCGCCTGGCCGCCTACGCCGCGCCAAACAAGCCGTTGCGAGGCGCTTTCATCATTCTG
>DASQHK010000736.1:0-2171 GCA_035632135.1 Bryobacterales bacterium | reverse complement strand
GGCTCGCGCGGCGCTCAGGCCGGGGGGAAAGCATGAACCACTTCGATGAGATGAACGCGCTGCTGTATCTCGAACGGCAGCTCGACGCGGAGCACGCGCAGGAAGTTTCGGCGCACGCGCGGGAGTGCGCGGAATGCCGCGAATTGCTGCGGGCGCTCGAGCGCGAGGGAGCCTGGCTGCGCGAATCGCTTTCCGCGGCGGACGAGCCGGTGCCGGCACAGGTGCTGTCGCCGCCGGAGCGCGGGTCGATGCCGTGGGGATGGATCACGGCGCTGGGGCTGGCGGCGGGCGGTGCGTACACGCTGTGGTCCGGATTTGTCGAGCCGTGGCGCGCGCAAGCGGCCGAGGCGGGGTTCACGCAGGGAAATGTGTTGACGATGCTTTTCTTCAGCGGCGCATTTTGGAAAGGATGGGACGCGATGCGAAGTCTGACGGAATTTGCGGCGGTGGCGACACTGGGAATCGTGACGATGTGGCTGGTGAGGCGGCGCTGGCGGCGGGCGACGACGGTGGCGTTTGTGCTGGCGACGCTGATTGCGGCGCTGGCGTTGCCGCCGGCGTCGTGGGCCGGGGAGACGCACCACGGCGATCCCAATTACACGCTGCCGGCCGGGCAAGTGGTGAAGACCGACCTGATTGTTGCGGCGGACGACGTGAGGATCGACGGCGACGTGGACGGGGATTTGATTGTGGCCTCGGAATACGTGACGGTAACCGGGCGCGTGAAGGGCGACATCCTGGCGTTTGGGAGAGATCTTCGCGTCAATGGTCCCGTGGAGGGAAACGTGAGGGCTTTCTGCCAGTCGGTCGAATTGAACGGCGCCGTGGCGAAGAACGTCATGGCATGGACCGAGCATCTTCGGATTGATTCGAAGGCGCTGGTGGGCGGCTCGTTGATGGTGGGAACGAACTTGGGAGAGTTGAATGGAAAGATCGGCGGCGATGTGATGGCCTTTGCCAAGGTCGTGGAGGTAGATGGGTCGCTGGGACGAAACTTTAGGATGGAAGGCGAACGCCTGCGGATTGGCCCGGGAGCGGCGATCGAGGGGACGACGAAATTCCGGGGACGCTCTCCTGCGGAAGTATCCCCGACGGCGAAATTGGCTGCGCCGGTGGAATTTGTTCTGCGGAAGCATGGGCCGGACTATGCCACGCCGCGCTACTACTGGCACCGCGTGCTGGGCTGGGGAGCGAGCTTTGTGTTCGGGCTGGCGATTCTCTTGATGGCGCCGGCATTTTTCAACGATGTGGCGAGCGCGTGCAAGCGAGTGGGCCCGACCGCGGGGCTGGGAGTGTTGTTCCTGCTGGCCACACCGATCGCGGCGATTCTGGTTTGTTTCACGCTGGTCGGGATTCCGGTGGGAATTTCGACGCTGCTGCTTTGGATGATTTCACTTTACTCCGCGCAGGTGTTTGTGGGCGCGTGGCTGGGAGAGAAGATTTTGGGCACGGGCGTCGGCGTAGGGGCGACGATCGGCCGGCTCGCGCTGGGCCTGGCGATCATCCGCGCTCTGGCGCTGTTGCCCTATCTGGGGGCACTACTGATGTCGCTGGTGGTGATTTGGGGATTGGGCGCTCTGGCGCTGACACTCTACAAGCGCATGCGCCCGCTGTTGGCGGCGGCTGCCTGAAGTTGACGCCGCGGGCAGATCGATGGGCGGGCTTGCGTTGCTATTGTCCGGGCAACGGCTGGCCGCGCACCTTCTGCGTCGCCAGAGTTGGAACGAAAGGCACGGCATTCGGCTGTGGGAACAGGAATCCTGCAACAGAGACGTTGTTCCCCGTAATGATCCCCGCGCTGGAATTGGGACTGAGCTGGTCAAATTGCGTTTGCGTGGTCAGATCGCAACTGATCGAGAGAATATTCTTCGGCAGCGCGAATTGCAGATAGCTCGGCAAGGATTGAATCGTGAATGCGCCTATGCCGTTGGCCGGGGGCGGCGCGCCGACGATGCCCGTGATTTGCGAGCGGCGCAGCAGGATGCGGTCCGTGGTGAAAAGAGCCGGCGGGCCGGCCGTGACGTTGCCCGTAATGTGGGCGAGGACTTCCTGCCCTACCAAGAGATTTGAAGCAGACGTGAACGTGAGCCCTGCCGGGAGGACAAACAAGTGATTGTCCACAGCGAAGGTTGCGCCGGCTTTGATGGCCACGTCGGTATCTTCGCCGATGA
>DASQHK010000735.1:0-3038 GCA_035632135.1 Bryobacterales bacterium | reverse complement strand
GGCCCGCCCCGCCCGACAGGTTGGTGTTATAGAACGTCACGCCTCCAAGTTGGCTGGTGAGAGTGGCGTTGCCCGTGATCTTGAACCCGCCGCCGTCGAGGATGTAGGTGCCGGGCGCAAAGCTGATATTGCCCCCGGTGATCTGGATCCCACCGACATAGAGGCCGGGCTGGAGGGTTGTGTCGCTGCTGATCGGCATCGATACTCCCGTGATGGGAGTGCTTGGGATGGCCGGCGCTGCCATGTACGCCAGCGGATCGAGAGCCGGTGGCACGCTGGTGACCGGAGGCGGATTGATGCAATTCGAGCTGCCGTTGGCGACCCAGCCGCCAGTGACACCCACGGAGGTGGCGTAAATGCAGCCACCGCCGTTAGCGACGACGGCCTGGTTGTTGTCGGAATTGACCTGCACGCCGCAGCCCGCGGTGAGCGTGGCAGTACCCTGGACGGTCAGCGCCCCCTTGACGGTGGGGTCGAGCGCCATGACGCAGCCCTGGGCGGCCGCGACGAGGCCGGACACCGCCCGGGCCCGGACGGGGGCCGAGTTCTGGTTGATGATGCGCATAAAGTAGGTCGGCACGTCCTGGGCGATGATGACCTCGACGAAGTTCGTGTTGCCCGCATAAGGGCCGCTGGCGGGCGGATTGTTGACGGTGACTGTGACGGCATTAGTGCCGTCGGTGAAACCGTTCAAGCTGGCGTCGTTCTTGGCCCCGGAGGTGACTAAAGTATTGTTGCTTCGCCACAGTTCCTTTGCCCCGCCCAAGGCCCCGGCATCGGCGGCCGTCTGCATGCGGCGCTTGACGTGATAGATATAGCCGATGTCGAGCGAAAGGCCCATGAAACCCAAAAGGATGGGGAAGAGCAGGCCGGTGATGGTCAGCACCTGGCCACGATTCGACTTCCGTAGATCTTTGATTCGCCTGAAGGCTTGGCGCCGGATTCCGGCTAAAACATTACTCATGACGACCTCCGTCCGCAGCGTAACGTTGGCACACATCTCTTAAATAGGCCATGGGACGAGTCTAAGTCGATAGACAGATAGTTTGTAGGCTAGTCCGTCGGACCTAGGACATCCATGGGGCGTTAGCGATACGACCGTTCGGGACTCTTGTCGTAATACCTGAGTGATAGAGGAGTGCGGCTCAGCCGGCGGGAGGGCGGATCAGGATTTTTTCCCCACGGCGATTTCGTAGGCGTCGATCATGGCCAGGATGTTGAGCAGGCCGGCGCAGACCAGAAACTTGGTGCCGTAATCGGCAATCGCGCTGGGCAGGTCGGGCTGGCTGTAGCCGAGCCAGGTGGTGAGAAAATAGAGCGCCCCATTGGCCAGATCGCCGAGGAAGCCGCCGTAATTGAGCAGCATGCTGAAAGTATCGCCGTCGCCCGGCTCGAACATCCGGCCGCGCATCAGCAGCCCGAATACGAACATGCCGGTGATGGCTATCAGCAGCAGGACGCCGCGGTTCCAGCGCTTCAGATAGAAGTGTCCGCCGCCGGGGACCAGCCAGCCCAGAGCGACCGGGCCGATCCACGAGCGTAACGGCGGCCGCGGTTCCTTGGCGGCCGGGGCGGGCTCTTTCTCCTGGGGCATAAGGCTCTACTTTAGCACGGCGCTTGGTAACCGCACAGGGCGGAAGACCGCCTCTAAGAATGTAGGCGCCTGCCGTGTGTTTTGTGGTGAAATAGCCTCGTGAGCTTCTCTGAGATCGTCAAAATCGCGCTTCGTGCGCTGGCCCGCAATAAGATGCGGACCGCACTGACCATGCTGGGAATTGTGATCGGGGTGGCGGCGGTGATTGCCACCGTCGGCATCAGCCAGGGCGCCAACGAGCAGATGCAGGAATCGATCGCCAACATGGGGGCGAACCTGCTGTTCATCAGCGCCGGCAGCTCCAACGTGGGCGGCGTGCGGACCGGCAGCGGGGCGAGCGCGCACCTGAGGATGACCGACGCTACGGCCATTGAGCGCGAGGTCAAGCTGGTGCGGCTGATCTCGCCGGGCGTTTTCTCCAGCGTGCCGGCCGTCTACGGGAACCGGAACTGGTCAACGCGCATTCAGGGTGTTTCGCCGTCGTATGTCGAGATCCGGCTGTGGCCGGTGTCGTCGGGAACGATGTTTGGCGACGCGGAGGTGGACCGCGCGGCCGATGTGTGCGTGATCGGACAGACCATCGTCGATAACCTGTTCAAGGACGAGGACCCCATCGGGAAGACGATCCGCGTGAAGAGCATCCCGATGACCGTGCTGGGAGTGCTGGCGGCCAAGGGCCAGGACCCCGGCGGACGCGACCAGGACGACACGATTCTGGCTCCGTACACGACCGTGCAGAAGAAGATCGCGGGCGTCGATTACGTGCACTTCATCCAGGCCTCGGCGGTGAGCGAGCAGGCGACGGCCGCGGCGCAGGCGCAGATCGAGGGCGTGCTGCGGGAGCGGCACAAGATCCGGCCGGGGCAGGAGGATGATTTCACGGTGCGGAACATGGCCGATTTCGCGGACGTCGCCAACCAGGCGGGCAGCGTGATGACCATGCTGCTGGCGAGCGTAGCGTCGGTGTCGCTGATCGTAGGCGGCGTAGGCATCATGAATATCATGCTCGTGAGCGTGACGGAGCGCACCCGGGAGATCGGCATCCGCATGGCGATCGGGGCAACCGAGCAGGACGTGCTGCGGCAGTTCCTGACCGAGGCGGTGATCCTGAGCCTGCTGGGGGGCGGCACGGGCATCGCGATGGGCGTCGCCTCCGTGCTCGGGATCGCCCAGATTCTGCGCTGGCCGACCACTATCTCGCTGAGCGCGCTGGCGGCGTCGGTGGTGTTCTCGGTGGCCATCGGGATTTTCTTCGGCTTTTATCCGGCCCGCCAGGCGGCCAAGCTCGACCCCATCGAGGCGCTGCGGTTCGAGTAGAAGCTCCGATGGGCTTCTTCCGCAAAGAAGTCATCGACTTCGCCCTCGATCAGGAGACGCGGCGGGCGATCGAAGAGCAGCAGGCGCTGCTCGCGGCTGAGCCTTCCAACCCCCGGCCCTATTACCA
>DASQHK010000734.1:0-3709 GCA_035632135.1 Bryobacterales bacterium | reverse complement strand
ACTGGTGGAGGGGGAAACCCTCCAGGGCCCGTTGCCGGCGGAGGAAGCCATTGCGATCTCGCGGCAGATCTGCGAGGCGCTGGAGGCGGCGCACGAGAAGGGCGTGGTTCACCGCGACCTGAAGCCGGCCAACATCAAAATCACACCGCAAGGGAAGGTCAAGCTGCTGGACTTCGGCCTGGCCAAGGCGTTCGCGGAGGACCGCACGGCCAGCGACCCGGCGCAGTCGCCGACGGTGAGCCTGGCGACGCAGGCGGGAGTGATCCTGGGGACGGCGGCGTACATGTCGCCGGAGCAGGCGCGGGGGCGGACGATTGACCGGCGCACCGACATCTGGGCGTTCGGGTGCGTGCTGTACGAGATGCTGAGTGGACGGCAGGCGTTCGGCGGCGACGACGCGACCTACATCATCGCCGCGGTGGTGCGGGGCGACCCGGACTGGAGCGCTTTGCCGCCTTCGACGCCGCCGCAGCTCCGGCGGCTGCTGGAGCGGTGCTTGCAGAAGGACCCCGTGCAGCGGCTGCGGGACATCGGTGACGTGGGGCTGGAACTGGAGGCGACTCCGGCCGAGCCGGCTGGGCTGGCCGCTTCAGAGCCCGCGCCGCGCAGCGCCATTCGGGAGCGCGTCGCCTGGGGCCTCGCCGCCGTGCTGCTGGTCGCTGCCGTGGCCGCGTACTTCGGCCGCGCTCCCGTGCCCGCGCCCGCGCAGCCCGTCGTGAAATTCACCCTGCTGCCGCCCGAGAACACCAGCTTCAACGAGATCGCGGTCTCCCCGGACGGCCGCCGCGTGGCCTTCACCGCCCGGACTGCGTCGGGCGCAACGCAGCTCTGGGTGCGCGCGCTCGACTCGCTTTCCGCCCAGCCGCTCGCCGGCACGGAGGGCGCCGGCTTGCCCTTCTGGTCGCCCGACAGCCGCTTCCTCGGCTTCTTCGCCGGCGAAAAGTTGAAGAAGATCGAGGCTTCCGGCGGCCCACCCCAAACCCTCTGCAACGCATCCTTCGGCCGCGGCGGCGCCTGGAACCGCGATGGCGTGATTATTTTCGTGCCGAGCGGCGGTGCCCCTCTCTACCGCGTCCCGGCTGCCGGCGGCGAGCCCCAGCCGCTGACCTCGCTCGACCCCGCCCACGGCGAATTCTCCCATGGCTGGCCGCAGTTCTTGCCTGACGGCAAGCACTTCCTATTTCTTGCTCGCGGCTCCCAGGAGTACGCCGGAGTCTATTTGGCCTCGCTGGACTCAAAGGACCGCACGCGCCTGGTTGCCACGGCTTCGAGCGCTGCCTATGCTTCGGGCTATCTGCTCTTCCTGCGGGAGCGCACGCTGGTGGCGCAGCCCTTCGACCTCGCCCGCCTCGCAACCACCGGCGAGGCCGTTCCGGTTGCCGAGCCGGTGCAATCTAGCGGGTTCTCCCGCGCCCGATTCTCCGTCTCCGGGACCGGCGTGCTGGTCTATGACTCGGGCGGCAGCGTCAACTCGAGCCGGCTGTTTTGGTTCGATCGCGCCGGCAAACCGCTCGGCCCGGTGGGCGACCCGGGCGAGTACACGGACGTGAACCTCTCGCCGGATGACCGGCGCGTGACGGCATCCCGGCGCGATCCCCAAGCCGGAGCCGTGGATATCTGGCTGTTTGAACTCGCCCGCGGCGGCGTGTCCTCCCGCTTCACCTTCGGTCCCGGCGGCGCCGCGGTCCCCGTCTGGTCGCCCGATGGCAGCCGCATCGCATTCTTCTCGTCGCGCGATGGCCCCTACAACCTCTATCAGAAACTTGCGAACGGCGCCGGCAGCGACGAGCCGCTGCTCAAATCGAGCAACAACAAATTACCGATGGACTGGTCGCGCGACGGGCGGTACCTTCTCTATCGGGAGGAAGACCCGAAGACAAAACAGGACTTGTGGATCTTGCCGCTCGAAGGCGGCGGCAAGCCGTTTCCGTTTCTGCGGACTGCATCCGTCGAGTCGTTCGGCCAGTTCTCGCCGGACGGCCGCTGGATCGCCTACGCTTCCGACGAGTCCGGGAAGCAGGAGATCTACGTCCGGCCGTCTTCGGGCACGGAAGCCGGGGCCGGAGGCAAATGGCTGATATCGAGCAACGGCGGCGGCGTGCCGCGCTGGCGGCGCGACGGCAAGGAACTCTTCTACCTGGCCCCGGACAACAAGCTGATGGCGGTGGAAGTGAAGGCAGAGGCGGCGGCGCTCCAGCCCGGCATGCCCCAGCCGCTGTTCCAGACGCGCGCGACCGGCTTCACGTTCCGCTATGCCGTCACCGCCGACGGCCGGCGCTTTCTGGTGATCTCGGAAGGCGAGCAGGCCACCTCCGCGCCGGCCACGGTCGTCTTAAACTGGAATACAGGGCTGAAACTCAAATGAGTGCAACTGGATCCCGCCGCCCCATCCGCGTCCTAATCGCCAAGCCGGGGCTTGACGGCCACGACCGGGGCGCCAAGGTCATCGCTCGGGCGCTGCGCGACGCGGGCATGGAGGTGATCTACACCGGGCTGCGCCAGACGCCGGAGATGATCGCTTCGGCCGCGCTGCAGGAGGACGTCGACTTCATCGGCCTGTCGATCCTCTCGGGCGCGCACAACGTGATCATCCCCCGGCTGATGAATCTGCTCAGAGAAAACGGCATGACTGACGTGAAGGTCGTCGTGGGCGGCATTATCCCCGACGCAGACATTGCAACGCTCAAAGAGGGCGGAGTGGCCGCCATCTTCCAGCCGGGCACCTCGATGGAAGAGATCGTCAGGTTCATGCGGGAAAACGCGCCCGCGCGCGGCGTGCCGGCGGCAGGCTGACCGGCGGCGGCGATCCGATGGTAATGGACTTCCTCGCGGAAGCAGCGCAGTTGGCGCGCGTGGAGCGCTTCGGGCTCGAGGTGCAGGATTTCGCGCGCGCGCTCGAGCAGTCGGTGGAGCGCTATGCCCCCGGGGCGGCGGGCCGCGAGCTGCGCGAGTTCGTTTTCGGCCTGCGCCTGGAGGACTTGGCGCTGGCCGCCGCCTGCGCCGGCGGCGCCGCAGCGGCCTGGGAGGAGTTTCATCGAACCTATCGGCAGTATTTAGTGGATGCGGCGGGGGACGCCGAGGTCGCCGACCAGATTATCGCCGAGCTATACGGGGTGGGGGCGCCCGCTGGGACTCGCGGCCGCATCGGGGACTTTCGCGGCCGCTCGTCGCTCAAGGGCTGGCTGCGGGCCATCGTCTACCAGGCCCAGGTGGACCGCCATCGCCGCGAGTCGCGGCTCACCGAGCTTGACCCGGAGACGGCTTCGGGCGCCGCTGCGCCGGGCCGGGAAGAGCATCCCGAGGATTTCGAGCGGCGCGAGAACGCCGCCGCGCTGGCGAGGCTGCTCGGCCGCGAGGTCGCCGCGCTCGTCCCCGGGGAGCGGCTGCTCCTGGGCTGGTATTATCAAGACCGGCTGCGGCTCAGCCAGATCGCGCGGCTGCGTGGCGTGCATGAATCGACCATCAGCCGCGAACTCGACGCGATCCGCACGCAGCTTCGCAAGCGCGTCGAGAAGGGGCTGCGGGCGGAGGGTTTCAGCGCGGCGCGGATCGAGGAATGCTTCCGCCACTCGACCGACGCGCCGGTTGACTTCGAGGAGGTATTCGGCCGCGCAAGAAACGCCGGCTGAAGCGTACTAGAGATATGGCCACCGGAGATCCCATGGACGCTGCCCTGCGGCGAACGCTGCGCTCGCGCGGGGCGACTGCC
>DASQHK010000733.1:0-2609 GCA_035632135.1 Bryobacterales bacterium | reverse complement strand
GCTGACGTAGTTGGCCGAGCGCCGGACGATGCCGCGATTGGCCGCCGGGTAGAGCCACGCACGGTAAACCGTGACGCCTTGGTATTGCTCGCGGTCGAAGACCCTCCAGAAGCGGCGGCGAAAGCCGGGGTAGATGCGGCCACCGGGGTGGTTGGGGAAGCCGGTGAGGACACGGGCGTCATGACCCATCTCGCACCAATACCTGGCGAACTGGGAGACACGGGCGGAGGGAGCGCCGATCTCCGGCGGGAAATACTGGCTGACGTAGAGAATACGCATTACACGCAGGAGACGGGCTCGCCGGTGCGAAGAGAGCGCCCGGCGGCGAAGGTGGCGCGGGTGACGCGGGCGAGCGACTCGAAGTCAATCGGGGCGGGGCCGCCCTCGCGCACGGCCTTCAGGAAGGCGGCGATTTCGGCGCGATGGCCCTTGTCCTGCCGGGGCCATTTCCATGTTCGGCGGCGGCCATGCTGGTGGACGGTCGCGGAGAGGAAGTCGTCGACTTCGATGACCAGGTCGCCGGCGGAGATTTCCAGGCGCTCTTTGCTCAAGCGGGCGCGGTTCGAGGTGAGATAGCGGATCACGCCCGAGGAGCCGTCATCGAGGGTCAGATGCAGGTGGACGTCGCCGTCCGGCTCGCCCGTTGCTAACACGCGAGCGGGGAGCGAGCCGCTGAGGAACGAGACGAGATCTACAAAATGGCAGACCTCGCCGATGATGCGGCCGCCCTCTTCGGGGCGGGACAGCCAGTGGCCCGGCGGCAGGGGGCCGGCATTGACGCGGTAATCGAAGGTGAGGGGCGCGCTGCGGGCGGCGAGCAGCTCGCGGGCCTGCAAGGCAAACGGCGAAAAACGGCGGTTGAAGCCGGCCATCAGGAGCCGGCCGGCGCGGGCATAGATCTCAGTAATGCTACCGAGTTGCTCCGCAGTGACGCAGAGGGGCTTTTCCACGAAGACGTGCTTGCCGGCTTCGAGGGCGGCCGAGACGAGCGCGGCGTGCGTGGAATGGGGAGTGGCGACGAAGACGGCGTCGAGATCGGGCTGGGCGAGAAGCTCGGAAGGCGAAGTCGCGGCGGTGGCGAAGCCGAATTTCTGCGCGGCCTCGCGGGCGTGAATCCCGCTCGCGCAAGCGAGCGCCGCCCGGCGCAACTCGGGGTGCTCGGCCAAAGCGGGCAGCAGAATGCCGCGGGCAAACGAACCGGCGCCGAGGACGCCGATGGAAAGCGCCTCTGAGCGGGCCGGCGGATGCGGCGCAACTGGCGCCTGCCGGGCTGCAGCTGGGGCGCTCTGCGGATACTCGAAAACGATGCCCATGCGGGGGGCGTCGCTCAAGAGCAGGTCGTAGGCGGCGGGGGCCTCGGCGAATGGATAGCGATGCGAGATCAGGTGGGCGAGCGTGATGCGGCCGCGGGCCAGCAGATCGAGAAACGCTTCGAGGTTGCGCGTCTGGGTCCAGCGAACGTAGGGGTAGGGGTAATCGCGGCCGTCCGCCTCGAAGGAAGGATCGTAGCGGCCGGGGCCGGTAGAGCGCGAGACAACGAACTCGAGCTCCTTGAGGAAAAATTCGTGGCGCGGCAGGTCGGTCTTCACCAGGCCGACGGCGACCACGCGGCCTTTCTCGCGGGCGAGTTGGGCGGCGAGCTCGACCGGGGCGCTCGAGGAAGAGTCGGCGGTGATGAGCACGGCGTCGGCGCCGTGCGGCGTACCGGCGATGGAGGCGGGATTCAACGCCGGCAATTCGGCATTCGTGAGAGCTATGGTGGCGCCGGCCTGGCGGGCGAGATCGACGCGGGCGCGATCGAGGTCGATGGCCGCCACGCGGCAGCCGGCGGCCAGCAGCAACTGCACGGTGAGCTGGCCGAGCAGGCCCAGGCCGATGACGGCGGCGGTTTCACCGATCTCGACGCGGGCCAGGCGTACGCCTTGGATGGCGATAGCGCCGAGCGCGGCGAAGGCGGCGTGCTCGGGGGCGACGCCGCCGGGCACCCGAGCCACCAGCGTTCGCGGCACGGCGACGATCTCAGCGTGAGAAGCGTAGTCCTGGCCGGCGCAGGCGACCAGATCGCCGGGGCGGATGTCATCCACCTCTGCTCCGGTCTCGACCACGCGGCCGCAGGAGCTATAGCCGAGGGCCAGGGTCTGGCCGGTTTTCTCGCGCACAGCGCGAACCGTGGCGGCCAGGCCCTCGCGCTGATACTTAGTGACCGCGCGCGAAACCCGGTCGGGCCGCTCCCAGGCCGTGCGCAGCATCGACTGCCGGCCGAGCTTCATCATGTGGCGCTCGGTGCCGGCGCTCACCGCCGAAGCAAGCGTCTGTACGAGCACGGAGCGGGGGCCGCAGGCGGGCGCCGGAACCTCAATCAGCTCGACAGCGCCGGATTTTCGGTTTTGGACCAGTTGGAGCATCGGTGGCAGGCGCGGCCGGGCAGGCAGCAGCGGTCAGAAGATGGTGTAGATGAACGGCGCCAGGGCGGAGCTTTGAGCGAAGATCAGCAGCGCTCCCAGCAGCAGCAGCACGATGACGATGGGCAGCAGCCACAGTTTCTTGTTCTGCCTTAAGAACAGCCAGAACTCGTGAATCAGGGAAAGACCGGGCATCAGAATAGTCTC
>DASQHK010000732.1:0-8919 GCA_035632135.1 Bryobacterales bacterium | reverse complement strand
CCGGGAACACTTTCCTAGACCAAGAAAGGAGAGAATGATGCCACAGGTGAAGACTGAGTCGGTTGAGCCGCAACAGCGGTTTTCACTTCCCGAAGTTACGTGGGAAGACTTGAGTGAGGCCGGAGCGTACGTCGAGCGGGGGTCCGGAGATCTTTACCGGATTCCCAAAGAGGCTTTGATCCCGGGATCTTCTCCGATCATTCACAAGGAGAGCAACGGGGCCTCGCGCCTGGTGCAGGTCAGCAAGAACCCGTTCGTCACAACACTGGAAGCACGGCTGCGCTGCGCCCAGCACAACATCGAGCCCAATTTCTAACTAACCAACCCCACACCCGTGTTCCCGGCCTTGTATCGATTTACCTTCGCTTCCGCGTGAGATGAAATCAAGGGGTCCAGTTTCTCACGGCGATGGGGCCGCGAGATCGCGGGCGGCCGCTATACAAATGGCGGAATGCAGGCGGCCATCCAGCTTGAAGCTTCAGTGTTTTTTCCCTTCGTGCTTCTTCAGGAGCACGCTATCGCCATAGGGCCGCTGGTAGGTGACGAAATACCTGTCGTCGAACACCGCGAAATGTTGGGCCGGATAGAAGCCGATGGCCGCCATCCAGGTATCCACATCGGACTGGTTCAGCCACATCCAGCTATCCGGGGAATCCTCCCGATTCTTATCAATCACCACGATACGCCCGTCCGGCTTGAGATACTTCGCGGTTGCGTTCAGATAGGCTTGCCGGTGCTCAATCATGTGCAGCACCCGATGAAAAAAAGCTGCGTCAACGGTCTTCACCGGTAATTTGGGATCGTCGTATTCGCCCAGCACGGTGCGGAGGTTGGTGACGCCTTCTTTCCTGGCCCGTTCGGCGACGTGATCGAGCATGGCCTGGTCGATGTCGACTGCATACAGAATCCCGTTCGGGGCAATCGCCTTGGCCATGGGAATGGAAAACGACCCGCTGCCGGAGCCGATGTCGGCCACGATCTGGCCGGGCTTGAGTTCCAGCTTCGCGATCACTTCGTCGATCTTGAGGACCCGGTCGGGTTTATCCATGCTCGCGATGTAGTCTTTCGCCGGCCGCTGGGCCAGTTGCAAAGCAAAAGCGCTTGTCAAGCCAATCCCCAACAACCACGTAATAGAGAGACATGAAATTCGCAGCCTTCTTTGCCTTGCCATTCCCATCCTCCGAAGATGACTGATGACTTACCCGGAATTCCATTGGGGCTTTCCGGATGGCCGTAGTATACACCGGCCGCCTCAGTCGCAACAAATTTTCGCCCCTGTGTCAGCTCAGAACCGGCGAGATAAGATAGCCGCCGGGTTGCCTTCCCGGTCCCGCGAGGCCATGCGCCGGCTTCGGGCCCGCGGCTGCCTCTGCCTATTGCACAGAGGTAAGAGGCACAAGCGGGCCGGTGAGGGGGCTTTTCGCGTTGCTCACTGCGATGCTGACCGGAAGCTGGTCGCCGCTGGCGTGGAAGCCGGGCACGCGGATGTTGACCTGATTGAGCCCGACAAAGCCGGGGGTGAAGCCGCTCCACTCGACAATCATTTCGGATTGCTTGAGGCGCGGGTCGCCGATAAAGACCTTAGGTTTCACCGTCGTGGCCGGCGGCGAATCGGGGCTGGGCGCGCCGGGCTGCAGGTTGACGCCCGGCGCGGCGGGCAAACCCGTGGCGAACACCACAAGGTCTTCGTCGCGGTTGGCGGGATTGTCCGGCGTGACCAGGGTCATGTCCTGGGCGTGGAAAACGGCCGCGCGACCGGTCGCGGAGTCTGCGAAGACGCCGGGCGCCGCAGCCACGAGCGTGACCGGCGTGGCGTTGCTGGCCAAGCCGTTTTCGATGGACCGCACTGTGACTGTATAACTGCCGGGCTTCAGATTCGGAGGCGCCTGGGCGTTGATCTGCCCCGGCGAAGTCATCGTCAACGGCACAGAAACATCATTGAAGGTGACACACGAGCCGCCGAGAACGGTGGGCAAAGGCAGCGAGCCGGCCGAAGCGCTGTCGGCCATGTTCTGCCCAAAAATCGAGATAAGGCTGCCGGGAGCGATGGCCGTGCCGTAGGTGGCGCCGTTGACCACGGCCGAGCGATTCACGGTAATGCTGGTCGCAGGCCGTCCGAGCGTCAGCCCGGCGACGGAGAGGCCGCTGGCGGTGACCAGGTAGGCCGTGGTAGCGCCGTTGTCGACGCCCATCAGGCGCGCCGGGATGTTGGCCCGCTGGTTGCCGAACACCAACACGGGCGGTCCTTCGGAAACCTGCGTCGAGCCACGCACCACTTCCGTGTTGACGTTCACCAGCTCCACCAGCGGCGAGGGGTTGCCGGCCGGCTGGGCGTTGGCGCCCGATTGCTGCGGCGTGCTGAAGCGAGCGTAGATAGTCGCGTCAACCGGCGCCACGGCGGGAACGTTGCGCAGGGTCGCGGGGGTCAGCACCGGACCGCCGCCACCAAAGCCGCCGCCAAAGCCCCCACCACCCGCGCCACCGCCACCTGGGCCGCCGCCGGCGCCGCCGCCCGGAAAAATAATCACACCACCACCGCCGCCACCAGCGCCACCGCCCCCGGGGACGATGATCACACGCCCGCCGCCGCCCGTAAACCCGCCGCCTGGCACGCCGCCGCCCGTGGTGGTTGGGGTCGTGCCACCGGCAAAGCCTCCCGTCGGCACCAGCGTGGAGTTCAGGATCGCGCGATTGGCCAGGAAGTACCGCCCCTGAGGTCCGGCGCCGACTACGCCGTAATAGCTGGTGATGGGCGTCCCCATGACGGTGCGGGCCAGCACATAGTCATCGGTATATGAGTTGTACAAGTAGGCAACACCGTTGCCGGCCAGCAGCATGATGGCCTCATTGCCGGGCGTGGAAATCATGCTCGCGGGCTGCGGAATGTTCAGCGTCCCGATGGCGTTTGACATTGGGCGCGGCATCGCCGTGCGGTCCGCCACGCTCCAGAGCTGGCCGGTCTGATTGGCGGCGGTGGAAGCCGAGGCAAACACCTGCAGCCCGAAAATACCCTCGGCGATCGCCTTCGGCGTCGACGGTCCGGTCGCGGAGTTGAACGGAACGGGCGGAAAAACAACGCGGTCATATTCCTTGCCGGCGTCGAGATCGACCATGCTGATCCACTCGCCGCCGGTGTTGGCCACATAAAGCGTGCGCCCGTCGGTGCTGAAAGCCATGGAGTGCGGGAACTGCCCGACATCGATGGGGCTGAGCAGTTTCTGCTGCCGGATGTCGAACACTTCGATGCGGTTCATGCCCGAGTTGGCAATGTACACTCGCTGCCGCTGGTTATCGACGAGCAGATCCATCAGCCCTTCCGTAGAAGCCGCGCTCACCTCGATCGGAAACGTTTGCGTCTGGGTTTCGGCGTTTTGCCAGTTCTGGTAGACGTTAATCACCGGCGGGATGTTGATGGCGTTCGGCGCGATGAGAAACACCTGCGTGGCCGTGCTTCCCAAGCGCCGCGACAGGGTCGGATTCATGGAGAGGCGCAACCCTGGCGGGCCTCCGCCCTGTGGTCCGGCGGGCTGCGCGATCAGGCCGGTGTTGGCCGCCACGGGGCCCACGCTAAACGCCAGGTTCCCGCGACCGGCGTTGTTGATGCGGAGCGTCCGCGTCGCCTGGGAGCTGTCGCATTGGTTCAGGCTCAGCCGCACCGCGGTTGACTCAGGCTGCACGAGCGGGGAGTTCCGCATGGCGCCGACGGGCAGAATGAGCAGGCCGGACTCGGACAGCGCATAGACATTGCTGCCGTCGGAGCTGGCCACCATTTTGCCCAGAATGCTCTCGGGCAACTGGAGGCCCATGCGGATACCGAGATTGCGAGGGTTCGAAACCAGCAGCGTGGTCGAGTCGGTGCGCGGCTGGGGCAGCACGACCGGCGCAATGTTGAACGCGCTGTAAAGCGTCGAGCCGTCCGGCGCGAACACGCTGCCGCCCACGTTTTGGACCAGGTTGAAGCTATTCGCCGCGCCGGCTGGAAACGTAAAGGGCGCATTATTGGGGCTCTGCTGCGCCAGCACGTTGAGCGTGGCCGTGTCGAACAAAAACAAGCCGGCCATGAAGCGCGATCCGTCGGGCGAAATGGAAAGGACGGTCGAAGCCCCGGGCACCAGACGCTCCCGCAGAATCTGCCCGGAAGCAACCTCGTAGACGAACACCACGGTGGTGGCCGCGGTGGGCGCGTTCATGCCGATGATGAGCTTGCGGTCAGAAGAGGCCAGCAGCCGGCCGCGAAACGAAAGATAGGTACGCCCAGGAACCACCGCCGGCAGTTGCGGCGGGGTGGGCGGAGGCGGCGGCAGCACCACCGAGTTTAGCTGGTTCCCGCTGCTCGCAGCCGGATCGTAGATCAGCAGCGTATCGGTCTTGGCGTTAGCTGGGCCCAAGCCGAGGGTGGTGATCAGCACCCGGCCATCCGCGCCGACTGCCACGCCCTCCGGTGGGGCCTGGATGGGAACGCTGCTCACCACTGCGTTCTGATTCAGGTCCACCACGCTCAGCGACGAGCCGCCAAAGTTAGTGACGTAGAGATACTTCCCATCGAGCGACATCGCGCCGCTGACGGGCTGGTTGCCCACCGGAATGGGGGGCAGAAAGCGCCGGCCGGGAATCGAGTATACATCAACGACATTGGTATTGAAATCGATCAGGTAGAGCTGGTTGCGCCCCTCATCCAGCACCAGGTCGAGCGGCCCGCCTGGCACGGGCACGGCAGTGCCGAAAGTGGCCGCCGACGCCACCGCGCACCAAAAAACGAGGCCGGCGAAAAGACCTTTCATCACCTTACACTGGTCACCGGCGCGAGCGGGCCGGAGCGGGGGCTCTCGGCGCCGTTCACCCGCAGAACGACCGGCAGGTTATCCCCGGTCAACGCGCCGGTGGGGAGCCAGAAGTTGACCTGGTTAAGGCCGATGAAGCCAGGCGCAAAACCGCTCCAATCGACCCGCATTTCCGTGCCCGGCTGGTCGGGATTGCCGATGAAGACGCGCGGCGGCACGGTGGTAACGAGCGGGCTGGCCGGCGCGGGCGCTCCCGGGTCGAGCTGCTGTCCGGCGGCCGGCGGAATGCCGGTGGCGAACAGCACCAGCTCCTCGCCGCGCTGCGCGGGGCTCGAGCGCGTCACCGCGCTGAAGTCCGCATGGAAAACCGCCGCCTGGTTGCCGTTGATCATGAACACGCCGGGCGAGCTGAGCGAGACGTTCACCAGCGTCAGGTCGCTCTGCAGGCCGGTGATAACCGAGTGCACCGTCACGACCGTTGTGCCCGGCAGAGCGTCCGGAGGCAGTTGCGCGTTGATCTGGGTCGCAGAAGTACTCAGCAAGGGCAGCGTCTCGTCGTTGAAGGTGACGCAGGAGCCGCCCAGCACGGTCGGCAGCGGCAGGTCCGCAGCGGAGGCGTTGTCGGCCAGGTTCGTTCCGAAAATGGAGATCAGCGAGCCCGGCGAGATCGCCGGGCTGAAGGTGGCCCCGTTGACCACGCCGCCGGGATTGACCACCGGCTTCTGGTTCGGCGTCACCTGCTGGAGCGAGACGATGCTGAGGCCGCTGGCGCTGATCAGAAAAGCGCGGCTGCCCGCGGCATCCACCGCCATCAGCCGGGCCGGGATGTTGAGCCGGCCGTTGCCAAACAAAGTGCTCGGCGGCCCTTCCGGCGCCGCCGCGGTCACCAGCACGGCCTGCGTCTTTACGTTGAGCACCTCGACCAGCGGCCGCGCGTCGCCCACCGGCGCGGTGGTGGCGTTGGTCTGCGGCGGGATGGTGAAGCGGGCGTAAGTATTGGCGTCGAGAGCCGCCACGCCGGCGTAGTGGCGCAGGCCCTGGCCCACCGCGCCGCCCGTGCCGGCGCCGGTGTTGATGCCGCCGACCGGCACCAGGTTCGAGTTGAGGATGGCCTTGTTGACCAGGTAGTACTGGCCGCCCGGCGCGGCGGCCAGCGCTCCGTAGTAACTGTCGATCGCTGGCGGCGTGGCGATCACCTGGTCCCCGCCGACCCAGGTATCGGTAACTGAGTCGTAGTGATAGGCCACGCCGGAATTGTTCAGCATGATGATCGACTGGTGGTCGGGCGTGGCAACCATATGCGCCGGGGCGGTGATGGGAAAAGCGCTGATGCCGGGATCGGGCGCCCGCAAAATGGCGGTGCCGTTGCGCACCGACCACAGGGTGGCGGCCGCGCCGGCGCCGGTCGTGGCGCTCGATCCTGCGAACTGCAAACCGAAGATGCCCATAGCGACCGACTGCGGCGTAATCGGGTTCTGATTGAAGTTGAACGGCAGCGGCGGGAACGCCACCTCGCCCACCGGAATCTGCTGGTCGAGATCGACGATGCTGATCGACTCGCCGCCGCTATTGGCCACATAGAGCAGCGAGCCATCGGAGGTCATCGCCAGGGACGAGGGAAACTGCCCCGCTTCGATCGGCGGCAACAGCCGGCGACGGATGAAGTCATACACCTCGATCCGATTGAGGCCCTGGTTGGCGATGTACACCCGCCCGCGCCGGTCGTCCACCTGCACGTCTGCCAGGCCCGGCGTTCCTGCCGTGGAAGTCTCGATCGGGATCGTCTCGCCCACCTGCCCGCCGGCTTCAAAGTTCTGGTAGACCTTGACGATCGGCGGAATGTTGATTGCGTCGTTGGAAATCAATTGCAGGTTTGCGACCTGGGTGCCCGGCTGGCGGGTGGTGAGCCGCGGGTTGAGCGTCAGGCGGATGGCCGAAGGCGCCACCCCCGAAATCGCCTCCGCGAGCAAGCCGGGAGTCGCCGTGGCGGTCACGCCGGCCGGCTGGGTGAGGGTGAAGGTCAGCTTGCCTTTGCCGGCATTGAGGATCTTGACATCTTTCGTCACCAGGCCGCGATTGCAGGGGTTGATGGAAAGCTCGACCGCCGTGGTTTCCGGCATCAGGATCGGGTAGTCAAAGATGTGCCCTACGGGCAGCATAAGCACGCCCGAATCCGAAAGGGCGAAGACAGTCATGCCGTCGGGGGTGACGACCATCTTGCCCAGGATGTTTTCCGGCAGCCGCAAGCCGAGGTTGATGGCCAGGTTGCGAGGATTCGAAACCAGCAGCGTCGCCGAATTGGGCCGCGGCTGCGGCAGCGCAAACGGCGCAACGTTGAAAGCGCTGTACAGCGTGGCGCCGTCGGGGGAGAAAACGCTGCCGCCGACATTCTGGTTCACGTTGAGGTTGGCGGTGAAGGGGAAATTCGCATTGGTCGTACTGGTGGCCGCCACCATGTCCAGCGTGCTGGTCTCAAACAGCCGCAGGCCGGACATGAAGTGCGAGCCGTCGGGGGAAACCGACATGACGGTAGAAAGCCCGGGCGTCAGCCGCTCCTGCAGCACGGTGCCGGACGCCACCTCGTATACAAACACCACCGTCGAATTGCCGGTGGGGGTGTTCATGCCGATGATGAAGCGGCCATCCGGGGTCGTCTGGAGGCGGCCTCGAAAGGTAAGAAACGGCCGCGCGGCGATGAAGCCCGGCAGGTTCGGGTTCTGCGGGGCGGGCGGCGGCACCGGCACCGCGGTGAGCTGGGCCGGTCCGGTTTGGGTCTGATCGAAAATCAGCAGCGTGTTCTGCGGGGTGGCCGCGGCGCCGGTGCCGAGGGTGGTAATCAGGGCGCGGCCGTCATAGCCCACCGCCACGCCCTCGGGCGGGGCGGTCAGGCTGACCGTGTTCACCACGGCCGGGCCGTTCAGGTCGATGACGCTGAGCGTCGAGCTGGCAAAATTGGTGACGTAGAGAAACCGCGCGTCCGGCGACATGGCGGCCGAGATGGGCTGCTGCCCCACGGCAATCGGCGCCAGCAACTGCTGATCCGGGATGGAGTAGACCTCGACACGGTTGTTGCCGAAGTTGACCAGGTAGAGCCGCTGCCGGGTCTGGTCGAGCACGATATCAAGCAGCGTGCCCGGGATAGGGATCGGCGTGCCGAAGGTAGCCGGCTGCGTTTGCGCCCGCACCCACACGCATGCCAGGAGCGCGAGAATCGCGAGTCGGAGCGTCCTCACCTCGAGTCCCTCACCCAATCCAAACCTAACCCAATTCAACCCCTAGCATAAAAAAAACTCTCGCCCCACACAACCTTTCAACACCTGGCGGGTTGATGGATTGACAGCATTGACAGAATCGGAAAGGGCGGTTATGCTCCGCAGTGAATCCTGCCACTGGCAGAGAGGATGGCGACCGCCCGCTCGAATCGCGCGGGGGCGACAAGGGAACAGGCGTGGCCGTGACGGCTTCAGTTGAGCCAGCGCCGTTCCGTACAGGCGGCGGAACTTTTGGGCGCCCCAAACGGAATTGAAAAGGGTAAGTATTCTAAATCGGACCAAGGGTTGCTCGCTCGGCGACGCCATCGAGCGAGCCGATACCAGCAAGACGCGGCGCGTGGGGCTGCTCAAGAGATCGGGGCTGGCCAAAGGCGAGGGTCTCTGGATTCTGCCCTGTGAAGGCATTCATACCTTTTTCATGCGATTTGACATTGACGTGTTATTTCTCGACAAGCACAAGCGGGTGGTGAAGACGGTGGAGCGGATGCGGCCATGGCGGATGTCGCTGAGCCTGCGCGGACGCAGCGTGCTCGAGCTGCGGGCCGGCACCATCGCCGAGAGCGGCACGCAGCGGGGCGACCTGCTGGAGGTCATCGAGCAGGCTTGAAGCTATGAGAAGCGTTCCGGCAGGCGGAAGCCTACTGCTGATATTGCTGGCCGGTTCCGGCTGCGCGCGCCGCACCACAAGCGTGGCGCGGCCCCCGGCCAGACCCACGGCAGTGGCGGCCACCATGCGCCGGCAAATCCTCAACGCCGCGGACGCGGGCGAGGGCGACGGGATTGCCAACGCGCTACGCCGCCAGATGGACGCCGAGCCCGACAATATCGCACTGCGCCTGGAGCTGGCCGCGCATTACGGGCAGATC
>DASQHK010000731.1:0-6171 GCA_035632135.1 Bryobacterales bacterium | reverse complement strand
ATGGGCTCGAAGAACACGGCGTGGGCGTCGACGGCGATGTCAACATCGGGGCCGAGCGCGGCGCGCACCGCCTCGATGCGCTGGCCGGCGGCGCGCGTGACGGCGTTGTAAGGCAGCGCGTTGCCGCCGGGCGGGTGCGGGCCGATCTTCACGGCGGTGTAGCCGTATTTTTGCGTCAGCGCCTTGGCGTTAGCGGCAAGCTCGCGCGGCTCGCGGCCGCCGGGGCTCTGATAGCAGCGAATCTTCTCCCGGATTCTCCCGCCGAGCATCATGTATACGGGCAGACCCGCCGCTTTGCCGGCAATGTCCCACAGGGCCTGATCGATGCCGCTGATGGCGGAGTTGACCACCGAGCCGCCCGGGAAGCGGGTGAAGTTGTACATAAAGGCCCAGATGTATTCGATATTGCGCGGGTCCATGCCGACGATCCAGCGCTTGAAATCGGCGATGGCAGCGACGGTGGCCTCGTCCGGGCCGACCGAGTAGGCTTCGCCAATCCCATGAATGCCCTGGTCGGTGAGCACCTTGACGAAGATCAGATTGCGTCCGCCCACGCCGACCATGTGGGTCTGGATGTCGGTGATCTTGATGGCCGGCCGGCCACCGTAGGAAACCGGGCTGCCCGCGCCTCCGGAGCTGGTTCGTGGCGCCTGCGCCAGGGCGGCTGCGCCGAGCAGCGGAGCGCCGGAGCCGGCTAAAAATTCGCGTCGTTTCATTGTCGCCTCCGCCGCACAGTTTACACCGCAGCGAGACGCAACGCCGGTTGGCGCGAAAACATTTTTTACCGAACAAAGCCAATTGGGGAAACCGGCTCAGGGCCGCGGAAGTGATTGAACCGCATCGAAATACCCCCTACTATCGATGCTAGCCCAGGGGTGCAAGGACCGAGCCGGCGAACACCGTAAGTGATTGACGAGGCGGCGAAAATTTTGCGGGATGGGCGGGGAATGGGCGGGCCTTCGAGTTCGAAAGCCCGCCGCGCGATACGATCTTGCGCTTACGATTTCTTCACCTTCACCGGGGCTTCCAGGCGGAACACCACCAGACTTTCAGCGGGAAGGGTCACGTCCTTCTTGCCGGTGAAGTAGGCGCCGCCAGTACCCGCGGCGGCTCCGGCGCCGGCGCCGATCAACGCGCCTGTCCCCCCACCGGCCAGTGCGCCAATCAAAGCTCCGGCGCCGGAGCCCCCGCCGATCAGCGCCAGGTTGCGCCTCTTGTGAGAGCGCGCTGAGCGGGCCACGACGCTGGTGGTGATCGGATAGGACCGTCCCTGGCACTCGATCTCGTCAAGGGTCAGAGACAAGCGGGCCGGGGTCTTGAGGTGCCCGGAGGCGACCGCGCGGGTCACATGGCCCTGCAGCAGCGCGCCCTTCGGCAGCACCACATCATTGCCCACCACCACCGGGGCGCTCAGTGTCGCTTCAAATTTTTCGCCGGGCTGGCTGCGCGCAGAACTCACCGATTGATTGAGCCGCGCCTGGATCTCCGTTCCCGCCGGTACTTCGATTTCTGAAGCGACCGCCGCGTGCAGGCGTTCCCCGAGCGATTTTCCCCCGGCCGTGCTATTGGCCTCAGCGGTTTGCGGCGGCGTGCTGGCACAACCTGTGATCCACAGCAGTCCAGCCGCGATGCTTAACAGCGCCCCATATCGATTGCGTTTGAACATCTCGTTTGCCACCTCCTTCGCAAGGACAGTCTGTGCAATCAACCAGCCAGAAGAGTAACAGGTGGGGAATCAAACACTTACGGGTCGCGGTGCGCTGGCGAGGAGCAGTAAAACCTTCTTGGGCCATGTAATTTCTTACTTTGTCCGGCAGTCCAGTCACGCCACCCTGCAAAAAGAGTATTACCTTTGTTTTGAGACGGTTTGGCGGTCCTGGGGAGCCGGAGCTGGGGGCTGATTGGAAGAGAGCCTGCTAAGCTACAAGCATGGGGCCTTACTTGGACGACCCGAATCCGGATCCGATTGTCATCCCGGATTTTGGCTGGTAGCCTGAGGGCATCAATTCGAGCGACCCGTAAGGAACAAAACCTGCTAGAAACGGTTTGGGGCGGCCAGCGAGCCGCTACCACAAAAAAGGGGGATTGACTTGCAAAATCAGCAAGAATCCCCCATAATCTCGCAATGGAGTGGAAAAGCGAGATCCGGTCGAGAAAATACTGTTGGATATTAGTGGCGGTCTCGTTCCTGTTTTCTCAATTTTTTCTCAAAAATCATCTCTATTTTGCGAAGGCGCAGACGGCGAGCGGCGCCGCGGCGCCATTTGCGCAGGCGGCTGAGGGTGTGCGTGGTGTGGGCGTGGGAGGCGAGACTGCGCAGGCCGAGTCCGGCCGGTCGAGCAACACTGGGGCAGCGTTGGCGCCGTGGTCTGAGCAGGCGGCGCTGGCGGCGTTCCGGGCGGGGCGATACCGCGAGGCGCTCGGCGCTTACGGCGCGGCCTTTGACAATGCGGGGCGGGAAGGCGCGCCGGCGGCGGTCAAAGGGCGCCTGCTGCGCGGCGCCGGCGCTTGCCGCCTCATGTTGAGCGACTACCGGGGCGCCCTCGAGGATTTTTCCCGCGCGCGCCCTTACGCCACCGCCGGAGGCGACCGCAAGGAACTGGCAGCGCTCGACGCCGACATCGCCTCCACCTACCTCTACCAGGACGATCCAGACAATGCGGCGCGGATCTACCGGCGGGCGCTCGGCTGGCTAGCGGATGCGCCGCGGTCCCCGTACCGGGCGGCGATCCTGGCGAACCTGGCCGTGGTCGATCTGCGAGAGAAGCGATACGCGCGCGCGATGGAGTCGCTGGGGCCGGCTCTCGAGGCAGCCCAGTCCAACGGAGATCGCCGCGTGGAAGCATCGGCGTACGAGATGCTGGGGCTGGCGCGGCTGGGCCTGCGGAACTACGGCCAGGCGAAAGAATGGTTTGAGCGAAGCCTGGCTGTTTGGCGATCGCTGGGGGATGGCGCCGGCGCCAACCGGTTGATCACGTGGCTGGGGCGAACGGAGCTGGAAGCCGGCCATCCTGCGGCGGCGGTCGTGATGCTCAACCAGAGCGTAGCCCGCGCCGAGCAGCGGGAGAGCCGCACCGACCTGCGCAAAGCCCTCTATTTCCGCGGGCGCGCGCACCAGGCGCTGGGCGAGTGGGAGCCGGCCACAGAGGACCTGCGCCGCGCGGTGGAAATCCTGGAGTCGATCCGGTGGGATTTGGCGCCGCGCGATGCCTTCCGCGTCGCCTATGAAGTCAGCCATCACGAAATCTACGACGCGCTGGCCGGCCTGTTGTGCGAGCAGGGAAAGGCCGAGGAAGCGTTTCACGCGGTGGAGCAGGGGCGCGCGCAGAGTCTGCGGATGCTGATCGAGAGCCGCGGGGGCGAAGAGGCGGCGCGGCGGGAACTGGAAGCGCGTTTCGCCCCGCCGCTCGAGCTGCGTGAGGCCCAGGCGAAGGTGCTCGACGGCGAGACCTTGCTGCTCGACTACTACGCCGGCGCGCAGGCGACCTACCTGTGGGCGGTTACCGATACGGAGATGCGGTTTTACCGGCTGCCGCCGGCGTCCGAGTGGAGAGAGGAAATTCGCCGGTTTCGCGCCGCGCTGCAGACGCCGGCGGGCGATTCGGCGGGGCTGGGGCGCCGGCTATACCGGTCGCTGCTGGGAGCAGTGGACCCGTCACTGCTGGAGCGGCGCCGCTGGATCATTGCCGCCGACGACGACCTGGTGCTGCTGCCCTTCTGCGCGCTGCCGGGTCCGGAGCGGCCCGGGCGGCATTACCTGATCGAGCGGCACTCGCTCGACTACACGCCGTCGGTGTCGGTGCTGTACAGCCTGCGGCAAGCGGCGGCGCGCAGGTATGACTACGACTTTCTGGGCGTGGCGGACCCCGTGGTGAACCGGGCCGACCCGCGGTGGCGCGCCGCGCCGGCGGTGACCGGCACGACCGGGCGGCTGCCGCGGCTGGTGTCGAGCGGGGCGGAGATCGAGAGCTGCGCGCGGCTGTTCGGGGAGCGGCGCGCGGCGGTGCTGACCGGGTTTGCGGTCTCCCAGAGCGAGTTGCGGCGGCAGGCGGCGCACTCGTATCGCTACTGGCATTTCAGCTCGCACGTGGTGGCGGATGCGGAGCGCCCGAACCGGTCGTTCCTCGCGTTGAGCATCCCGCCCGAGGGGCCGGGCATGGAAAAGCTGACGGTGCTCGACGTGCTGGGGCTGCCGGTGAGGGCCGAGATGGTATTGCTGAATGGGTGCGACTCGGGCGCGGGAAAAAACTTGCCGGGCAGCGGCGTGCTGGGGCTGACGCGGGCGTTTCTGGCGGCGGGGGCGCGGTCGGTGTGCGCCACGCGCTGGAACATGCTCGACGAAGGCGGCGCGCTGGTAACGCGCTTTTACGAGCGCCTGCCGAGAGGCGGCGCGTGGCCCGGCGGCGCCGACCGCGCGACAGCGCTGCGCGACGCGCAGGTGGAAATGATCCGCGCCGGCGATTGGCGCTCCGAGCCGCGGTATTGGGCGGCGTATTTTCTCGTGGGGTCCGCCGGCAGCCCCATGGCCGGCCGGCCGGGAACCGAGCATGCACAACGGCGCTGACAACTCCGGGCGAGACGAGAGGTTTGCCCGCATCGTCGCCCAGATCCTGCGCGGCGAGGCCGCCGGTCAGGAAGCGCTCTATGAGGAGTTTGAGCGGGGCGTGCGCTTCTTCTTTGCCCACCAGTTGCGCGGGGAGGACGCGGAAGACAAGATGCACGACACGTTTCTCGCCGTGATAACGGCCATTCGCGGAGGGGGCCTGCGAGAGCCGGCGCGGCTGGCGGGGTTCCTGCACACGATTGCGCACCGCCAACTGGCCGAACACTTGACGGAGGTCATGCGGCGGAAAACGGAGCCGCTGGAGGCTGCCGAAGTTGGCTTGCCGCGGGAGCAGAGCGCGAGCCCGGAGCAGGAAACGATCGTAAGCCAGCGGCTGCGCTTCGCGCAGAGAATCCTGCACGCCCTGCCCGAGATCGACCGGCAGATTCTGCGGCGGTTTTATTTCGAAGGCCAGTTGCCGGAGCGGATCTGCGCCGAGCTGCGGATCAGCAAGACGCAGTTCCGGCTGCGCAAACACCGGGCCAAGCAGCGCTTTGTCGCGCTGACCCGGGAAGCCCTGAAACGAAAGAAGCCGGCGGACGAAGTATTGTTGAGAAAAGGAGCCGCCGCCGGACACTGATATAGAGAGGGTTGGCCGGATGACCCATTCGCAGATTGAGGCGCAGGAGATCATCGAGCTTTACCTGCTGAAACGGCTTGCAGGCGAGGTGCAGGCGGAGTTTGAAGAGCACTTCCTGAGCTGTCCCGAGTGCCTGGAGCAACTCGAAGGAGAGCAGGAATCGATTGACACGATTCGGGAGACGTGCGCGGCGTTCCCCTTTGACGTGGGGGGGAAGCGCTCGCGCGCCTGGCGCTTCTGGCTGCCGGTGCCGGCCTGGGGCGCGGCGTTGGCGGTGGGCGTGGTGGCGCTTTGCGTCATCGTGGTCAGCCGGCCTAGGCTGGGCGACCGGGCGGGGATGGCAAGCCACAGCGCGGCGATCCCGGCGCCGGCGGTGGCGCTGCCGGTGGTGACGCTCGAAAGTTCCCGCGGCGGCGCGGCCGCAAACGCCGCCATCGCCGCGTCCACTGCCGCGAGACCTTTCTTGTTGCACCTGGACGCGCGGGGCCTTCAACCCTATGAGCAGTACTCTGTGGTGCTCGTGGGCGACTCGGGCCAGCCTGTATGGTCCGGCGGCGGCATGGCCCGCGCGGACCATGACTGGATCGAAGCCCGGGTAGAGCAGGCGCCGCTTGCGCCCGGCAACTACTGGGTGCGGGTGTCCGGCTCGCGGCAGGGAGGCGCAGCCCAGCTTCTGCGCGAGTACTCACTGGTGGTGGGGCCGTAGAACAATCCCCGAAAGCTTCGGCGGAAGGCAGTAGAATGGCTGCTGTATGCTGCAATTCCGCACGTGGGCGCTGCCGGTGGCGGGGGACGAGAGCCTGGCTCAAGTCTTCGACAAGGTCCTGCGGGCGCTCGAGGCGGCCGGCTTCCGCGACGTGCCGATCCGGTTTTTCCTGGAAGATGTTTCCGCCGAACGTTCTGCCGCTGAAAAAGCGCTCCAGCGATTTCCCGCGCTGGCGGATCTCGCCCTAGCCGCGCCGGGTGCGCGGAACTGGGCGAGGCCGGC
>DASQHK010000730.1:0-7977 GCA_035632135.1 Bryobacterales bacterium | reverse complement strand
GCGGCCGACGGGCACGGGCCGATTCGCGTGGCGCTGGGCGTGCGGCAAGACGCGCGGCCGATGGAGCAGGTGTTCGATCTGCTGAGCCGGGGGGCGGCGATGAAGACGCGGCGGGAGGCGCATAGTATCATATGGGGAGTCCGGAGGCGAAAGGGGACCGGAGGTGAGAAGGAAAATGAGGAGAGCCTGGGTCATATTGCTGACTGTCGGATGGTGCGCTGCGCAGACGCCGGCGAAAAATCCGTTTGCAAACGATCCGCAGGCGGCCAAAGACGGGCGGCCGCTGTTCCGCTTGATGTGCTCGCCCTGCCACGGCATTCATGCCGAGGGCGGACGCGGGCCGAACCTGACGCGCGGGACCTATTCGGCGGGCGACACCGACGCGGATCTGTTCAACGTGATCGCCAACGGCGTGGCCGGCACGGAGATGGCCGATTTTCAGACGCGCATCGGCGACGAGAACGTCTGGCGGCTGGTGACCTACATCCGCTCGGTGACCAGGCGCGACACGGAGCTGGTGACGGGCGATCGCGAGCGCGGACGGCAACTGTTCTGGGCCAAGGGGCAGTGCGGACAGTGCCACATGGTGAAAGGGCAGGGAGGCCGCATGGGGCCGGATTTGACGATGGCGGGCCGGCAGCGGAGCCTGGCCTATCTGCGCCAATCGATCCTCGACCCGAACGCCGATTTGTCGCCGGGCTACTACGCGGTGACGGTGGTGACGCGCGATGGAAAGAGAATTACCGGCGCGCAACGCGGCTACGACAATTTTTCAGCGCAGTTGATCGACGCGTCGGGGAACTTTTACTCGTTTGAGAAAAGCGAAGTGACGTCGATGAAGCGGGAGTTCCGCTCACTGATGCCCGATATTTATAAGACCATGTTCAGCCAGGTGGAGATGAATGATTTGCTGGCCTATCTGGTGAGCCTGCGCGGGGAGGAGAAGCGATGAAACGCTGGGGACTGCTGCTGGCGGTGGCCGGAGTGCTGGGCGCGGCCGAGCCGAATTACAAAAATGCCGAAACGTGGGTGACGTACGGGAAGAACCCTTACGGCTGGCGATACAGCGAAGCCCGGCAAATCAACGCGAGCAACGTGGCGGAACTGGCGCCGAAGTGGGTGTTCCAGACCGGCGTGCTGGGCAAATTTGAGACGACGCCGCTCGTTTACGACCGGATGATGTATGTGACGGGGCCGACCAACCACGCCTATGGCCTGGACCTGGCGACGGGGCGGCCGATGTGGCACTACTCCAAGCCGCTGCCGCCGGCGGTGAACATCTGCTGCGGGCAGGTGAACCGGGGCTTCGCGGCGATGGGGCAGAAGCTGTTCAAGGTGAACCTGGAGTCGAAGCTGGTGGCGATGGACGCCAAGACCGGCGCGGTGCTGTGGGAGACGACGATCGACGACATCAAGAAAGGCTACAGCGCGACGGTGGCGCCGCTGATCGTCAAGAACCTGGTCGTCATAGGTATTGCTGGGGCAGAGTTCGGCGTGCGCGGCTTCATTGACGCCTACGACGCCGATACCGGCAAGCGGGTGTGGCGGTTCTGGACGGTGGCAGGGCCGGACGATCCGGGTGGCAAGAGCTGGAACGGCGACGTGCGGCCGGGCGATAACCTCTACACGTGCAGCATCGTGGCGCTGGACGCCGATACGGGAAAGCTGAAATGGTATTACCAGAACACACCGCACGACGTGCACGATTGGGACTCCATCAGCGACCCGGTGCTGGTGGACATGACCTACAAGGGGCGGAAGGTGAAGGCGGTAATTCAGGCGAATCGCAACGGCTTCTTGTACGCGCTCGATCGCGCCAACGGGAAGCTGCTTTATGCCAAGCCGTACACGAAAGTGAGCTGGGCCGACGGGATCGGTCCCGACGGGCGGCCGATTCTGATCTCAGGGCAGGACCCGACCGAGGAAGGGAACAAAGCCTGCCCCGGCATCGGCGGCGGGCACAACTGGCAGGCTTCGGCCTACAGCCCGCTGACCGGATTGTATTACTTCAACAGCACGGAAGGCTGCCAGCTCTATTTCAAGTCGCAGCAGGAGTTTCACGAAGGGCAGTGGTACCAGGCCAGCACCACGAACGGCCTCCCGACCGAGCCGACCACGGGGGCGATTCTGGCGGTGGACCCGGGCACGGGCGATACGAAATGGAAGTTTGACCTGGTGACGCCGCCTTCGAGCGGACTGCTGGCGACCGCCGGAGGTCTGGTGTTTGCCGGCGACCGCGAAGGGTACGTGATGGCGCTCGACGCGAAGACGGGCAAGGCGCTGTGGAAGTTTCAGACCGGCGGCTCGGTGAGTGCTCCGCCTATCAGCTATATGTTCGAGGGCAAGCAGTATGTGGCGGTGGCGGGGGGCTCGGCCATTCTGACGTTTGCGCTGCCGGGAGGCGCGCCGGCGTCCCGCCACGCGGCGGCGGAGAAGCCCGCGAAGGCGGAGAAAAAGAGAGTAGCTTCGAGCGAGCGTCCAGGCGCGCCGCCTCACGCACCCATCCGGGGGGATGTGCGCTCGCAGTAGCGCCTGCGGAATTCAGTGGCCGCGCAGGCCGGCGACGGGGAAGTAGAGGCCGGCGTAGGCGCGGCGCCACCAGGCGCCGGTCGCGCGGCGCTCGGCGAAGTTGGTGAAGTGGTAGTCGTAGAGCTCGGCGCGGACGTAGCGGGGCGGCGCGTTCGGGAAGGGGTTGGTTTGGAGCAGGGCCAGCACCGCGGGATTTCCTTCCAGCAGGCGGACCATCAAATTCACAAACCAGGGGTCGCTGCGGTAGTCGCTGAGGGCGGCGAACCACATCTGCCAGTCGAGGCGCGGCTGGTGCGGCGCGACGATAGGGGGCCGGCGCTTCACGTCGCCGGGTTTGTACTTGAATTCATACGGGAGCCAGGTTTGGCCGTCGTTGCTGCCTTCGACGATGATTTCGGCGCGGCGCGTGGTCATCACGGCGAACAGGCCGTAGCTGTTAACAATGTAGAAGCGCGACATACGGGCGAGAAACCGGCGTGCCGGCGAGGGCAGCTCGCTGAGGTCCGTGAACAGGCGCGCGACCTGGATGGCGCCGGCGAAGACGATCGCTACGGCGAGCAACGCTGCCAGGATGCGCTTGGGGCGCGGCTCGGGGAGCTGCGGGTCAGAGGCGGCGAACCTGGCGACGAGGCCCGGGGGAAGAAAGCGGCGGAGGCAGGCGTCATCGAGGAGCAGCAGGCAGAGGGCGATGGTGAGGAGGTTGAAAAACGCATAGTTGCCGGTGAGCAGGAGGAGGCCTTGCAAGAAGAGCATGAGTGCACAGCCGAGAAAACGGAGGCGGCGCGGGGTAAAGATCAGGAATGGCACCGCCAGCTCGATGAAAAACATGACAAGGGCAGAGAAGCTCTGGAAGCCGGCCGGGAGTTGCTGCGCGTACCAGGCGAGGGGCGTGGGGAGCGGCTGGGTTTCGTAGTGATACTGGAGCGCGGTGAGGTTGCGCCAGGTGGGGTCGCCGCTGGCGAGCTTGACCACGCCGGAAGAGAACAGCAGCCGGAACAAGAGAATGCGCAGGAGCCACAGCACGACGGGCGAGGGTTGCCCGCGCGACGGGCCGGGCAGCAGCCGGCGCGGGGCGAAGAAGATGGCGAGGAAGCCGGTTTCGAGCAGCAGGATGTCCCACTGAAAGGAAAGGAAATCCTGGCCGACGCCGACCAGCGACAGATAGAAGAGCCAGAGCAGCGCAAAGATGGGTATTGGGAAGAGGCCCACGAGCGCGGCCACCGAGAGGATCGCGCCGCCGAGCGAAAGGAAGTGGAGGAAGGCGTCGCTCGAGCTGAGCCACGCCAGAGTTGGGAAGGCCCAGAAGCGGCCCCAGAAACTTTCCACGCCGAGGTTGCCGCCGATGGCCTGGAGAAAGTTGGCGGCCGGCAGGATGCCGTGGCTGCCGATGAGGCCGTCGATCTGGACGTGGAGCGAGACGAAAGCGAACAAGTACGCGAGTGCCAGGAGGCGCAGGAACAGCCAGCGGCTCACCTCATAGGACGGCCGCTCGAAGCGCGCGCCCCAGAGCCAGCGAGTGAGCGTGTAGAGCGCGGGCCGGTGCGCGGCGACGAAACGGTAGGCGGCCTCCGAGACCGGAGCGACGCCGGGGATGTGATCGTAGACCCAGCGCAGCCGGGGCCTGCCCGCGTAAGTGAGGAGGCGGAAGACCGCCGCGGCGCCGCTCGACACTTCGTGCGAATTTTCGCCGGCGGGCTCGATGAGCTGAACCGCAGCGCGAAATTGTTCGAGCGCTATGCGAGGGAACTGCGCGGCGACCTGCTGAAAGGGAGCGTATTCGACGCGGTCGCCGGTGAGGAGCTTCCAGCGGTCGATCCAGAGGCGGCAGAAGCCGCAGTCGCCGTCGAAGACGAGCAGGGGGAGCTTGGGGTTCACAGGCCCCTGTATTCTAGCGGATCGAGCGGCCGGCCGGACCGGGAACTCGCCCCTCAGTTGCTTTCGCTGAGGTTGTGAAAGACGTTGGCTACGTGGGCCACGGCGGAGAGGGCGCGCTCCCAGTGCATGCGCATGGGGCCGATCACGGCGATGCGGCCGGCCACGCCCGTCTCCATGTCGCAGACGGTTCCGATCAGGGCGAAATCTTTCATCGCCGGGTACGCATCTTCGAGACCGATGCGGACGGAGAGCGATTCGCCCAGCGCGCCCTTTTGCGTGATCTGCATGTCGCCGCGGACGCACTGGTCGAGCAGGTCGATGAGCTTCTCCTTCTCTTCAAGAGCGAAGAGCAACTGACGGACGCGCTCGGCATCGAGGCTGAGCACGCCGTCGACTAGGTTGGGCGTGCCCTCGAGATAGACCTGCGCTTCGGAGTCGGGGCTGAGAAAACCCTGGAGGCAGAGGAAGCGGAGGCGGCGGAGAATGGCGTCGTAGAGGGCCCGCTCCTCCTCGATGCGGCGCAGGATCTCCCGTCGCGTGTCCGAGAGCTGCCAGCCGGCGAAGCTCTGGTTGACGTAGTTGGCGATGCGGTCGAGCTCGTCCTGCGAGATATCTTCGGCGGCGGTGACGATGCGGTGGCGGACGACGTCGCCCCGCGCGACCAGCACAATCAGCACGCGGCGCTCGGAGAGGCGCAGGAACTGGACGCGCTCGAGCACCGCCTGCGACAACGGGGCCAGCACCACGATCCCTACCTGGCGGGTGAGAGCGGCCAGCACCCGCGAAGAACGGCCGAGTCGCTCTTCGAGCGTCGATGCCTCGCGCAGATTGAGCTGCACGAAGTTGGCCTCCGACGGCTGGAGGCGCGGAGTACTAAGATGCTGGACATAGTGCCGGAAGGCTTTGTCGGTAGGTACGCGCCCAGCCGACGTGTGGGGGTGGCTGAGGTAGCCCTCGGCCTCGAGCTCCGCCATCGCGTTGCGAATGGAGGCCGGGCTGAGATGGTCTTTGCGCTTCTCAGAGATGGTCTTGGAGCCGACGGGCTCACCTGTGGCAATGTAGCTTTTGACGATAAAGCTGAGGATCTCGAAGTTTCTACCGGTAAGGGAAAATGGCCGCACCATGCCCAAACTCCCCAGGGGACACGAAGTACCGGTGCCCACTCGAATTGTAACCTCTTGAAAGAAAAGGTGTCAAGGAGAATTCAGGACTGCGAGATTGGCGACGGTTGCCTGCCGCCGGCACAAATAGGAACTCGCCCGCAGATGATGCATAACGGCAAATAAGTAGTCGTCGTCAGCAGCCGGGTTGTTTCGTTAAGTCCCTTAAAATCTATGGTGCGGAGAGGGGGACTTGAACCCCCATGGGATTGCTCCCGCTAGCACCTCAAGGTACTTGACAAGGTTTCCCGGGGTGCCCCTGAACATCATCTGGTTGATTCTTCGTGAGCCCCAGTGTCCTGGGGTTTCCCGAGTTTTCACCACCACCGTTGCAAAACCGTTAACAGTTTAAGGTCCGGCGACCGAGCGAGGTTATGGCTCGGCAGCTTCACCTGAGTCGCCATGGCTCGCGTCAGAGCCTTGTCCTTGGGCACCACGGATTTGGTATCGCACGCCAGATTCAGGCTGTCAACATCTTCTTTCTGGGTGGCGAATCAAAAGCTGAACGCACGGGACCCAAAATCCTCCCGAGGCCCTCCAAGTGATTGACGCTGCTTACCGTGGATGGGCACCCACACGCCACTGGAAGCAGTTGTCACCAAAATTGGCAGCACAATTGGCAGCAGCACTCTTCCGGCGCTGACATTGCGGGCTCTGCTAAACCATCTCCAGCACCACCAAAGCGCTGCAGAGCCTTTGACGGCACATGCTTGCTGTGACGCCGCGCGTGGCCTCTTTCAACGATTCGATCAGGTTGGGGCGCGATGACCGTAATGCCGGGACCAGGCCGAAGACCAGCGCTGTTGCCAGGGAGAGCAGGGTGGCAAAGCCGAGCATCCAAGTATCTGGCACGATTTCCCTGACGCGCGGGAACCAGTGCGGACTGATCGCGACAAAGAACCTCAGGCCGCCGTAGGCCAGAGCGATGCCGAGCACGCCTCCCAGCAGTGAGAGCAAGAGGCTCTCGGTCAGGAACTGGCGGGTAATCCGCCAGCGCCTTGCGCCAAAAGCCGTGCGCACGGCCACTTCCTTCTTTTGACCGGCCTGTGGGTAGCCGAAACTGCGTGATGTCCTGGAATCAGTAGCTTGCGAATCGGGAGCTGGTGGTCTCTTCGGGCGACGTTACTCCATGTTACAAGGGTGAGTTCATAGCCGAATTCATCCTCTCCATCCTGGCCGCCGCCCGGGTGTTGCTCCGCAGTCGCGGCGACACCGCCCTGGAAGTGCTCGCCCTCCGACAGCAGGTCGCCGTGCTCAAGCGCAAACGGCCGCGGCCGCCCTTGAACTCTCTCGACCGGCTTTTCTGGACCACCCTGCAGTCAGTTGTGGTCCCGGTGGGCCGACGCCCTCGTCATCGTGAAGCCCGAGACGGTCGTCGGGTGGCACCGGGCCGGGTTTCGCCGCTACTGGCGTTGGCGACCTCGCCCGCGCGGCGGCCGGCCGAAGAGCACCGACGAGATTCGTGTTCTGATCCGACGCCTGGCGGAAGAGAACCCGGAGTGGGGATCAGAAGCTCGGCTTCGTGCTCTCCGAACGCACCGTGGCTCGCTACCTGCGGCGAATTCGTCGTCGCGGTGATCCGGGGAAAAGCTGGTTGGCCTTCCTCAAGAATCATCGCGCAGGGATCGCTGCCTTCGATTTCTTCGCCGTGCCAACGGTGACCTTCCAGCTGCTCTACGCCTTCTTCGTCATCGCGCACGCACGCCGCAAGATCCTGCACTTCAACTTGACCCGACACCCGACGGCGGAGTGGGTGGTCCAACAGCTGCGTGAAACCTTTCCTGACGCTGGCCCCTACCGTTACGTGATTCTGGACCGCGACTCGAAGTTCGACGCTGAGGTCATCGCGTTCCTGAAAGCCACCGGTCTGCAGCCCAAACGGACGAGTGTGCGGGCACCTTGGCAGAATGGAATCGCTGCAAGATGGGTGGAGGGCTGTCGGCACGAGATGCTGGACCACGTGATCCCGTTTGAACGAGCAGCACTTGCGGCGTCTCGCCCGGGATTACGTTGCCTACTTTCACGAAGATCGGATTCACGACAGCCTCGATAAGGACACACCGAATCGCCGGCCCGTCGAACAAAAGCCATCAGCGAAGGCGACGGTCCTTTCCAATGCGCGCTTGGGCGGTCTCCATCACCGGTACTGCTGGCGCGCAGCAGCGTAAGGAAACTGGCGTCGGCCGACTCGGCGCTCCCTCTCGGCCGGGCGTGATCGGCGCCATGAAAACGGTGGCCCACCGGATTCCTGCGAACTTCTGAACTTCTCTGGGGAAGGTGGCCCCCAAAGTCAAGACCATTTTTGGCGCCGAATAAGCTAAGATCCGGCAGGGTCGGGTGTGGTTGTGCGGCAGCCGGATGGTGACGGTCGCTTCCATTTGCAGCCTGGCATTTTCGCCTCTAAGGAAAGAGG
>DASQHK010000729.1:0-2361 GCA_035632135.1 Bryobacterales bacterium | reverse complement strand
TCGATGACAAGGCCCTCGGCGACCGCCAGCTCCTCGAAATCCTCGACCGTCAGGAAGTGGATGTTGGGCGAGTTGTACCACTCGTACGGGAACAGCTTGGTCTTGGGCGCGCGGCCGGTTGCCAGCATGGAAAGCCGCATGGCCCAGTGTCCGAAATTGGGAAAGGCGACGATGACGCGCCGGCCCACGCGCAGCATCTCCCGCAGCACGTCCAGCGGACGGCGCGTCTCCTGCAAGGTCTGGCTGAGGATGACGAAGTCGAAGCACCGGTCGGGGTAGTCGGCCAGGCCCGTATCAATGTCTCCCTGATACACGGACAAGCCCTGGGCAATGCAGCGCTGCACCAGGGCGGGCGAGATCTCCACGCCGCGCGCGGTGACGCCCTTGTTCTCGACCAGCCACGCCAGCAGCCCGCCCTCGCCGCAGCCCAGGTCCAGCACCTTGCTGCCCGGCTCGACCAGCTCGCTGATGATGGCGTAGTCGCTGCGACCCAGCAGTTGCCGGACCGAGGTGTGCGTTCGCTCTTGCGCCGCCGCCGCCATCACGCCGCCTTCTTGAACGTGTTCGCCAGAAAATGTTTTACCATCTCGGTCTGCTCGCCGACCTCCAGCAGGAACGCGTCGTGGCCGTAGTTGGATTGCAGCTCGCAGTAGGCCACATCGAGGTTGTGCCCGCGCAGCGCGCGGACGATCTCCTGCGACTGGTAGCTCGGATAGAGCCAGTCGGAGGTGAAGCTGATCACCAGGAACCGCGCTTTCGTCCGCGCCAGGGCGGCTGCGACGGACCCGTAGCCGGCCGTGAGGTCGAAATTGTCCATGGCCTTGGTGATGTAGAGATAAGAGTTGGCGTCGAAGCGGTTCACGAATTCCCCGCCCCGGTAGCGCAGGTAGTTCTCCACCTCGAAATCGACCGAAAAGCCGTCCCCCAGCTCGTCCTTGGGCCGCTGCCGCCGGCCGAACTTCTCCCGCATGGAGTCGTCGCTCATGTAGGTGATGTGGCCGATCATCCGCGCCACCGAGAGGCCGCCGGCCGGCGGGTTCGCGTCGTAGTAGTCGCCGCCTTTCCAATCCGGGTCCGACATGATGGCCATGCGGCCGACCTCGTTGAAGGCGATCTGCTGAGCCGAATGGCGATAAGTCGAAGCAATGGGTATGGCGCTGGCCACCGCCTCCGGGTGCGCCACCGTCCACTGCAGCGCCTGCATGCCGCCCATCGACCCGCCCGACACCGAGAGCAGCCGCTCGATGCCGAACTGCTCGATCAGCTTCTTCTGCAGGCGGACCATATCGGGGACGGTGACCACCGGGAAGCTGGCGCCGTAAGGCCGACCGGTGGCCGGGTTGGTTGAGCTCGGACCGGTGGTGCCGCGGCAGCCGCCCAGGATGTTCGAGCAGATGACGAAGTACCGGTTCGTGTCGAAGGCCTTGTGCGGGCCGATCATGTTGTCCCACCAGCCGGGCTTGCCGGTCTCGCGGCTGATGCCGGCGGCGTGCGCGTCGCCGGAAAAGGCGTGTTCGATGAGAACGGCGTTGGAGCGCTCGCGGTTCAGCGCGCCGTAGGTTTCGTAGGCGACGGTCACCGGGGCCAGCGTCTCCCCGCAGTCCAGCGGCAAAGAATCAAAATGAGCAAATTGTGTTTCAACCGTCATGGCTAGGGCCCGATTGACGAGTGGGGAGCTGACGATTGACGATTGCAAGCCCCGATCGGGACCGCCGCCGGCCGTCAATTGAAAATACCCCAGATTTACTAGGATAGCATTGACGGTCGAAACGCTGGTTGCGACAATCGTTGCGACAATCATCAATCGTCCATGACTCAATTGTCCACTCGGCCGGAGCTGCGGATGCTGATCAGCGCGGAACAGATCCAGAAGCGCGTCACGGAAATGGGGCGCCAGATCGCGGCCGACTACCCCGGCGGTCCCCTGCGGCTGATCGCCATTCTGAAGGGCGCATGCTTTTTCCTTTCCGACCTGGCGCGCGCGATCGGCCGCGACGTCTCCATCGACTTCATGGGAATCGCCAGCTACGGCCGCAGCAAGTCCAGCTCCGGCGAGGTGAAGGTGACCAAGGACCTGGACGGCGAGATCGCCGGCCTCGACGTGCTCGTCGTGGAAGATATTGTCGATACCGGCATTACCCTGACCTATCTCTGCCAGGTGCTGCAGCAGCGCAAGCCCAAATCGCTGCGCATCGCCACGCTGCTCGACAAGCCGAGCCGGCGGCTGAAGCCGGTGGACGTGGCCTACACCGGCTTCCAGATCCCGGACGAATTTGTGGTGGGCTACGGGCTCGACTACGCCGAGCGGTACCGCAACCTGGCCGACATCTGCGTATTGGTGGAGGGGCCGGCCGAAG
The DNA here is from genome assembly GCA_035632135.1 of Bryobacterales bacterium. Taxonomy (GTDB): domain Bacteria; phylum Acidobacteriota; class Terriglobia; order Bryobacterales; family JACQDG01; genus DASQHK01. The sequence goes on along the minus strand of DASQHK010000729.1, from coordinate 4 downwards.
AGAC
>DASQHK010000728.1:0-2513 GCA_035632135.1 Bryobacterales bacterium | reverse complement strand
GAACGACGGGTTCTCCGTGGTGGCGCCGATCAAAATGATGTCGCCGCGCTCGACGTAGGGCAGAAACGCGTCCTGCTGGGCTCTGTTGAAGCGGTGCATCTCGTCGATGAACAGGATGGTGCGGCGGCCGTAGTGGCGCAGCTTCTCGGCGTCGGCCATCACGGCTTTGATTTCCTTGATGCCGCTGAGCACGGCGCTGAACGGGATGAACTCGCAGCGGGTCATGCGGGCGATGATGCGGGCGAGCGTCGTTTTGCCCACGCCCGGCGGTCCCCACAGGATGATCGAGGTGAGCTGATCGCGCTCGATCTGCGCGCGCAGCGGCTTGCCCGGGCCGAGGATGTGCTCCTGGCCGAGGAAATCCTCGAGCCGCTCCGGCCGCATGCGCTCGGCGAGCGGCGTGGAGGCCAGATTCTTCGGCTGTGGCGCGGCGTCGAACAGGCTCATGACTTGGTTCTTTGCCGCGCGGCCTCGTAGAGGACCACCGCCGCGGCCAGAGCAGCGTTGAGCGATTCGACGCCGCGGGTGGGAATGGAGAGGGGCTGCGCGTCTTCGCGGAAGGCTTCGCTCACGCCATGGCCCTCGGAGCCGATCACCAGGGCGGCCGGCGCGCGCAAATCGGCTTGCGGAACCGGCAGGCCGTCGCGTGGAACGGTGGCGTAAAGGCGCAGGCGGCGCTGCCGGAAGGCGGCCTTGGCCAGGTCAGCGTCGAGGCCCGAGACAAACGGAAGGCGGAACAGGGAACCCGCCGACGCGCGCACGGTTTTCGCGTTACACGGACTGACCGAGCCTTTCAGAAACAGCACGCCACTCGCGCCGAACGCTTCGGCGGCGCGCACGATGGCCCCGGCATTGCCCGGGTCCTGCACGCCATCGAGCGCCACCACCAGAGGGACGCCGGCAAATACGTTTTCGAGCTTCCACTCCGGCGGCCGCACCAGCGCGATCACGCCCTGCGCCGTTTCGGTCGCGCTCAGCTCGTGAAACGAGGCATCGCTGACCACCGCCACCCGTACGCCGCGCAGGCCGCGGACATGCCCTTCGACGGCGCTGCGCACGCCGACCGCAGCGATTACCAGCGGAACATCCAAGTCGCTGCGCAGAGCCTCTTCGAGCAGGTGAAACGTTTCGGCGACCAGCAGGCCGTCGGAAGTCAGCGAGCCGCGGGCCAGGGCGCGCCGCACGTCTTTCAGCAGCGGATTCGCGGGGCTTGTGATGAACGTGGGTTTCGCCATGGCGTCTCCATCGTAATAGAATTGCGGGGTGCCTGCCATACTGCGCCTGAACCCCGCGCAGCTCAATCGCGCGGCCATCGAGCGGGCGGCAGCGGCCATCCGGGGCGGGGAAGTGGCCGCCATACCTACTGATACGGTCTATGGACTGGCGGCCGACCCGTTCCAGCCCCGGGCGGTCGAGCGCATCTTCCGGCTCAAAGGGCGGCCGGAGTGGAAGCCGATCTTGCTGCTGGTGGAATCGCGGCGCCAGGTCGAGGCGCTGGTCGCGCGGCTGCCGCCGGCATTCGAGCGCGTCGCGGCGCGCTACTGGCCGGGACCGCTGACAATCGTTCTGCCGGCGGCGCCCTCGCTCCCGTGGTGGATCACGGCGGGCACGGATACCGTGGCGGTGCGGCTGCCAGGGTCTGCGCTGACGCGCGAGATCATCCGGGCGGCGCGCGTTCCGCTCACCGGCACCAGCGCCAATCGCTCGGGCCGTCCGCCGGCGCAGTCGGCCGCGCAGGTGCGGGAGGCGTTCCCCGCAGGACTGGCCTTGATCGTAGACGGCGGCCCGGCCCGCACCAGCGCGGCTTCCACGCTGCTCGATTTGACCGGCGAGCCGCGCGTGTTGCGCGAGGGCGCTCTGCCGGCGGCCGAAGTGTTATCCTTTTGCCGGCCTTGAGAAAAATCGCCGTCATCGCGGTGTTGTGCGCCGGCGCGCTGGCAGCGGCCTGCTTTGTCCACGTGTGCCTGCAAGTGGCCCGGCAGGCGGGCCGCAATGAAGCCGGGCCGGCCGACGCCATCGTGGTCTTCGGGGCCGCCGAGTACCGCGGGCATCCCTCGCCGGTGCTCAAGGCCCGCCTCGACCACGCGCTCGACCTTTACCGGCGGGGTCTCGCGCCGCGCATCATCACCACCGGCGGGCGCGGCGGCGACCCGCGCTTCAGCGAAGGAGAGGTCGGCCGCAGTTACCTGGCCAAGAACAACGTGCCCGCCGAGATGATTCTGGTCGAGAATGAGGGGGAGACCACCATGGAAAGCGCGGCGGCAGTGGCCGAGATCATGGACCGCGTGCACATGTCGTCGTGCATTGTGGTCAGCGATGGATATCATCTATACCGCGTCAAGAAGATGCTGGAGTCGCGCGGCATCCGCGCCCTGGGATCGCCGCGCAGCGCGGGCCCGGAGCCGGCGCTGCGGCGCGACTGGCAGTACGCCCGCCAGGCGCTGGGATACATGCTGTGGCGGATGGGGATCCGGATTTGAATCGGGAGCCGGCTATGAAAACAATCGACTACA
>DASQHK010000727.1:0-3046 GCA_035632135.1 Bryobacterales bacterium | reverse complement strand
GGCGTAAGGGGCGGCATGCTCCGGGTCACCGAACAGCGGTCCCTGGCTGCCGGTGTGCGGGGAGCGGATCAGACGCAGCCGGGTGTCGTAGTTGGGAGCGGCGAGGTAGAGGTTTGCGAAGCGCTTGGCGCGCGCCACGGTTTCGTGATCGGTAGGATCGGCCAGAGCCAGCAAATAGAAAAACTGCATGCCCTCGCTGAGATGAAACCAGTCGCCGTGCTTGGCGAATTCGTTCTCCAGCACGCCGAAATCGTAGGTGAGCTGCCGGTTGGTAGCGTTCCATTCGCGAAACGACAGGTCGCGCAGGCGCTCGTCGCCGCCGAGAGCGTAGAGCAGCGGGAAGTTATAGAAGCTCTCGGGCAGGTCATCGAGCGAGGCGCTGCCTTCGGTCTTCCAGATGAGCGTGCCGCCGGGCCGCGTGTAGCGTCGGGCGAACTCGATGGCGGCCTGGCTCATGACGTTTAGCAGGCGCCGCTCGAGCGCCGCCCAGCCTTGCGGCGCGACCGGGACGTTGGACTCGATCCAGGTCATTTCCGGTCGTGCGGCCCGCAGCGCGAGCGACAAGGCCAGGGCAATCGGAAGGACTCTCCGCATGGCGAACAGAGTATAGCGCGGAGCCTTGAGGGTTGCAGATCTGCCGGACTCTGCCCGATAGCTTGACGGTTTCGTGCATCTGCGATAAGGTTTCTTCCTCAAGGATCCATTTCCGGAATGTCCAACGCTTTCAACCGAAATACGCGCTTTGAAACTCGATTCGTGGTTTTAGCGTTCTGTGCTCTCGCGCTGCTCCCCCTTGCCGCCCAGACCACCAAAGAATTGCCCACCAACCGCGAGCGGGGCATCGATCTGAACCTCTACACACGGTGCTGGCAAGACTCAGACCCAGTCTTCAGCCACGGGGCGCTGTTGGAGCGACCCATCCTGACTGCCGGCGATCCGCAGCACGTGACCCGGCCCGGCGCGGTGCTTCTTTATGCCAGTAAGTTCAGCCGCGCCGCGCTGGAGGCCGGCAGCCGCACGGCAGCCTCACGCCATCAGGAGCAGGAAATTCTCTTCATCGTGCACGGCACGGGATGGATTACGGGCGCGGACCGGAAAGCGAATCTGGAGAACGGGACCGCCGTATTGCTGCCGCCCCGCATGGAACACACCCTGGCCAACACCGGCACGGATCCCATGGAGATCCTGATCGTGACCGAAAAACCGCCCACCGGCTTCAAGCCCCGCGCGGACATGCTGGTTCACTACGTCCTGGAACTGCCGATCACCTACATCTCGCACTGGTCGTACGCAGTGCGCTGGTTGTTCCAGGAGACGGACGGCCGTGCCCGGTTGAGCAACCTGCTGGTTGTCACGCAGGACGGCATGACCATAGGGTCTCCGCATGCCCACATCCCGCTGTGGGAGGAGGTCTGGTACAAGATCGACGATGACGCTTATATGTTCGTGGGCAGCGAGGTTCGCAAAATGCCCAACGGCTGCGGTTATATCGCGCCGCCGGACGGCGTCACGCCGCACTCGGTCATCAACTTATCCGAGAAGCCGACGCGGTATCGACTGCGGGGCGGCACTCAGCAGAGATCTCGATCTTCCGAAATTCTTGTGGAGGTCGTGATGAGCGGCTGCTTCGGGTCGCGTGATCACGTTCGTGATGCTCAAAATTAGGGCCGCGATCGCGGAATCGCGGCCCCATTGAAGCGGCAGATCGAGGTCTGCCGGTCGCATCCTTCTCTTTAAGGCAGGTGAGTTCGCGATTTGGCTAATCTTTGTGTTTTCGCGCCGAGTACTTGTTCAGCAGAGCGAGCAGCTTCGCGGCCGCTCTGGGTGGACGCACTCCTTGGGTCACAATCTGCCGGTTTTCCAGTTTCTTGCCATAGAGCGTCGCGTTGTCATCCAGATCCTGCCGCAGGGTGGCGCCTTGCAGCGAGACGCCGGCGAACAACCCCTGCGATCGCGACCACGAAAGAATCTCCGCATGCATCTGCGCGTCGGTTTGAGCCGTCGCCGTGCGTCCCACGGGACCTGCGGCGACCGAGCCTTCTCCGCCCAAAGTGAACTTACTGGAAAGCAGTTTGTCCGCTCCCCGCGCACTCCTCACCAGCATGATCAAGTCCGTCTCAGAGCCGCCGATCTGGAAACCAACGCTGCCGCCCTCAATGCGTACGGTACCCGGCGCCGACCAACCCCCGCGCTTTGTCCGACAGGATAGGTATCCTTTTCCATATTTCCCGCCAAATACGAAAGCCGCTGTCTTCAGCCCAGGTACGATCACGATGCAGTGAGCGTTCTCGAGCAGTTCGTCCGGAATGCTCCTGTCCGGCGTTGCCATGACTTCCGAAAATACGGCGGCAGCCTCGTCCAACCGATTTACAGCCTCGTTGTCGCCGGTCTTGCCGGCACCCAGCAACGGCGTAAGAGCTAAAGCAGTTACGGCGATCAATCTCATTCTCATTTCCTCACCTCTCGGGTCGACCCGTGACCCGCATGGGTCTTCGGCGACGCCCTTCCTGATGCACGAGCGTCGCCGTCTGTTCCTTGCAGACTAACATCGCGCCGGCAACGGTTCTTTGCCTGTGTTGTCAGCGTTATGAAGAGTTTCTGAACCCGCGCGCTCCCCGGCGCGGTCTCTAGCCGGTAACCACATATGGTCAGGTGACCGCGTATCGTCAAGGAATTGCTGCGACGTTTTCCACCGGTTCCGCGAACGCAAAATGGCAGGCACAGGCATGCCCCGCGTCCGGTGCACCACCGATGAGGATCAGGGGCGTTACGGCGCGCTTGCCGCGACCGCCTGCAGCCGGCCGAGGTCATCGAGCAGCTTCGCCCAGGCGGCTCTTTCCTTCTCGGTGGAGATTGGTGGGTTCAGGTCCTTGTAGAACACCAGGATATTCTCGCGGAGTTCCGGTGATATCCCTGCGAACTGTCGGTCCGCCAGCTTCCCAACCAGCTTCGCGTAAGCCTCGTCGGCTCCTTTGTACTTGCCGGCGCGGGTCGGTAAACCGACGTCGAAATTCTCGTTCGGCAGCCGCAGTCCGCTGGGGCTCAC
>DASQHK010000726.1:0-5014 GCA_035632135.1 Bryobacterales bacterium | reverse complement strand
AAAGGCAAGAAGGAAGAATAGGATCGCCGGTATCGAGCACGGCCCTGCCGCCGGCAGCATATCTCGTTGGCCGACTGGAACGAAGAGGCGGATGGTCGCCCGAATAGCAGGCAGGCTCGCCTGCGGAATGTGGAGTGAGGGGCTTACTGATCTCGTCTGAGTTGCACCCACCGCGTAGCGCTTGCATCACCCGTGTCTGAAGCAGCTTCTAGGCCGCGCACACCCCTTCGCCCGGTAACTCGCAGACTCCGGAAGCGGAACGGCGCGGCGGATCTATTTCCCCCGAAACTGCGGCTTGCGTTTTTCGAGAAATGCGCGGGTTCCTTCCGCCTTGTCTTGCGAGCCGAAGCAGACCGTCTGCGCCAAAGTCTCGATCAGCAAGCCGGCGTGCTCGGGCGCCTGGCTCGAAGCGTTCATGGCGAGCTTGGCCATGCGCAGCGCCAGCGGGCCGCGCGTGAGGATCTTCTCCGCATAGCGATGCGCGGCGGGCATAAGCTCAGGGGGCGCAACGACGGCGGAAACGAGTCCCGCAACGAGCGCGCGGCGCGCGTCGATCACCTCGCCGGTCAGGATCAGCTCCTTGGCGAGGGCCAGGCTGATCAGGCGGGCCAAGCGTTGCGTGCCGCCGGCTCCGGGAATGATACCCAGGCCGGTTTCGGGAAAGCCGAAGCGGGCCGTCTCGCTCGCCACGCGCAGGTCGCACGCGATGGCCAGTTCAAAGCCGCCGCCCAGCGCGTAACCATTGACGGCGGCAATGACCGGCCACGGAAAATTTTCTACCGCGGTGAAGATGCCCTGGTTGATCGCGCCCAGCGCGTCTCTTGGGCTCCGTTGATAGAGCTGGCTGATATCGGCGCCGGAAAGGAATGCCTTGTCGCCGGCGCCCTGCAGAATCAGCACGCCGCCGGCTTCGCCCGCTTCGCTTTCCACTTCCCGCAACGCATCATGTGCCTCTCGCACGGTTTGGGCGTCCAACGCGTTGTGCTTCTCCGGGCGGTTGAAGGTCAGCGTCCACACGCGGTCATGTTGCTCGAGCTTGATGTTTTGACGGTCCATAATCGTAAGACCCAGTCGTAAACCTGAATCGTAAACCCCGCGGCTTTGAGGTATTGCGCCAGCAGCGGCGCCGGACGATATCTTTCGCCCAACGCGCGATGTCACTGCTCGATCTGCCGCAACTGAACATCGGAACCCGTCTCGTTGGGCTCCGCAAGCGGCCCGACGGGCTGGCCGAGGGTCAGTTTCGCGGCGCGGTCGATGTCGGCCGCGGTGGCGATCCCCCTCTTGCAGCAAGCACGAACGCTTCGCTACCGAGCAGCGCGCGGAGGCGGTCGGGCGATCAAGCCGGGTGATTCTCTTACCAGTACTACTTCCTTTCCCATGCGCAGCGCGACTTGTTCGACCGCGGCCAGTGCAGCGTCGGAAGTGTCGAGACCGCGGACCAGCTCGACCAGCTTCGCCTGCCGCGGGGGCCCGGCAAAATGCATCCCCAGCACCTGGGCCGCGCGGTAGGTGAGGGAGGCGATCTCGGTGATCGAGAGTGGAGAGATGGAGGCAAAGACGCAACGGGGCGTGGCGGCCCGGTCGATGATCGTATAAACCTCGATCTTGGTCTCCAGGTCGTCGGGCGCGGCTTCGATGATCAGGTCGGCTTGGGCGGCGGCGCGCTCCAGGGCTTTCCCGGACTCCAGGCGCGCTACCAGGGCCGCGGCGTCCGCCGGAAGCAGGCGACCCGCCTGCAACTCTTCCTCTGCGGCAACGCGAATCTCCGCGAGGGCGGCGCCGGCCACTTGGCCGGACAGATCTTCCAGGATCGTGCGATAGCCGGCCAGCGCGGACAGGTAGGCAACCGCCCGGCCTGCGTCCCCAGCACCCAAAACAGTGATGGTTTGAATGCGCTCGCTCATGGTCGCCCGGGGATCGGCGCAGGCTCGGAGCAAGCCTGGAAGCCGCCCAGCGGTCCCGCGCGCTCCCAGCCCCTCCGGCGGCGAGAAATAGTGTACCATTGAGGGGAAGGCGGGGCGGCCGGCAGGCCCGGATAGGCCCGCAGCGGCTTTTTTGGGCTGTAGCCGGCAGATACGTGGAACTTTTTGTTAACAACATGATCCAATCAGGTAGCTCCCCGGAAGCGGTCAGTGAGCTGGAGTTGGTGAACCGGGCGCGGGGCGGCGATGCAGAGGCTTTCTCGGAGCTGGTGAACCGGTATGAGCGGAATATCTACCGCTTAGCCCGGCATATTACCCAGAACGAAGAAGACGCCGAAGATGTTCTCCAGGAGACGTTTTTGAAGGCTTTTGCGAACCTCACCCAGTTCCAAGGCAACTCCAAGTTCTACACCTGGCTGGTGCGCATCGCGGTGAATGAGTCGCTGATGAAGCTGCGAAAGCGCAAAGCCGACAAGACCGTGTCCCTGGATGAGCCGGTGGAGACGGGAGACGATTCCGTACTGCGCGAAATCGCCGCCTGGGAGGAAAACCCGGAGCAGAAGTACGGCCGGGCCGAATTGAATGCGATCCTGACACGGGCTATCGACAGTTTGACGCCGGGCTTCCGGACCGTGTTTGTGCTGCGCGACGTGGAGGGACTTTCAACCGAGGAAGCCGCCACCGCGCTCAACCTTTCCATCCCCGCCGTGAAGTCGCGGCTGCTGCGCGCACGGCTCCACTTGCGGGAGAAGCTGAATCGAGTATTTCGCAAACATGGGAACCACACGCCAGTTCACGTGTAAACACCTGCTCAAGGAGCTGACCGACTATCTGGACGGCTCGCTCGACGCCGAGATGCGGACGCAGTTGGAGGCGCATCTGGCCAAGTGCCCCAACTGTTGGGTGGTAGTGGACACGACGCGGCACACCATCGAGCTATACCAGGGCATGGATCCGTACCCGTTGCCGGAAGACGTCAAAGGCCGCCTGATGAAGGCGCTGCAACGGCGCTGCAGCCAGGCCGGCCAGGCCTAGACGCCAGTGTTAGGCTGTGAGTTGTAGGACCCCGGTTCCGGGCCGGCCACCTCATCCACGAGTCACTTCCCGCAAGAACTAATGTTCCCCTCCTCGGCTGTCGATCAGATAGCGATTTTTGCAACCTACGCGCGCTAGATGCGATCTAACGAGTTAGGGAGCAAAAAGGAGCAGAGGAGTCGGAGGCCACATGCTTTCCACGATGGCAAACTGGCTTTTGGGTTGTTCCCACCGGCACACGAGTTTTCCCATCACGTTCCGGAACCGCGCGAGAAGTCGAGCGCCGGGTACAGACACCTATGTGGTGTGCCTGGACTGCGGGAAGCACTTTCCCTATGACTGGGCGCAGATGCGTATTGCTAAGGAGCCCGTGGTTGCGGAGCCCCGCCGAGCCGGCCGCCAATCAGCACTGAGGTCGCCTTTGCCGGCGGGAAACCGGCTGCTGCATCGACTGGTTCATCCCGGTTGAGGCAGTGCAGCCTCTTCCAGCGCGGCCTGCTCCCAGGGCGAGGAAGAGGGGGGATTGAATGTCTTCGACAGCAACAAATCTGACCACCTTTTCGCTCGGCGCCGAGGATCCTCTGGCGCTGCTGCCACGCACTCCGATCCGGGAGTACAAGAAAAATGAGGTCATCTACGACGCCCAGGACCGTGGCGAGGCCCTCTACTTGGTGATCGATGGGCGAGTGAAGCTCAGCCGGCTGACGGAGGGCGGCAAAGAAGTCATCCTGGACTTCTACCACAAGGACGATTTCTTCGGTGAGGCCGGCTTTCTGGGCCGGAATCACCAGGGGGAGCGCGCCACGGCGCTGGACAAGACCTCGCTGATGCTGTGGACCATTGGGGAGCTGAAGCGGCTGATGATGCGTACCCCCACTCTGGGTCCGGCGCTGCTGCGTGTGCTGGCGCAAAAGTTGGCCGACGCCAATCTGCGAATTGAGAGCTTTGCCCTCGACCCCATCAACCGGCGGCTGGCACAAGCGTTGCTGCACCTGGCTGACCGGTTCGGGCAGCCGGCGGAAAATCAATGTGTGCACCTGCTGCCGATTACGCATGAGCAGCTCGCGCGCTACGTGGGCACTTCGCGGGAAATCGTCACGCAGTACATGAACCAGTTCCGGCGCGAGCGATTTCTGAAGTATTCGCGGCGGGGCGTCGATCTGGACGCGGCGGCGCTGAAGAGATATCTCGCCGGCGGAGCGTAGGCCGTGGCGAGGAACTCAGGCGAAGAAATTTCCCATCTGGCGGAAGCGGTTGTATCGCTGCGCCACCAACTCAGGGCCGGGCAAGGGGCAAAGCCGATCCAGGGAACGCTCGAGCGCCAGCCGCAGCAAGTTCGCAGCGCCATCAGGATCGAGGTGCGCCCCGCCGGGCGGCTCCGGCACAATCTCATCCACCAATCCCAGCTTGTGCAGATCTTCTGATGTCAGCTTGAGCGCTTCGGCGGCGACTTCGGCCTCGCCGGCGTCCCGCCAGATGATGGCTGCGCAGCTCTCCGGCGATATCACGCTGTAGATCGCGTTTTCGAGAATCATCACCACGTTGCCCACACCGAGCGCCAGCGCGCCGCCGCTGCCCCCTTCGCCGATGCAGGTCACAATAATAGGCGTCTCGATCCGGGCCATCTCGCGGAGGTTGTAAGCGATCGCCTCGGCTTGCCCGCGCTCTTCGGCGTCCACGCCGGGATAGGCGCCGGGCGTATCGAGAAACGTGAGAATGGGGCGGCCGAAGCGCGCGGCGAGCTGCATCGCCCGCAGAGCTTTGCGGTAGCCCTCGGGCTTGGGCATGCCGAAGTTGCGGTGAAGCTTCTGCTTGGTGTCGCGGCCTTTTTGCTGGCCCACCACCATCACCTCGCGCGAGCCGAAGCGCGCCATGCCGCAGACGATGGCCGGGTCGTCGGCGAAGCGGCGATCGCCGTGAATCTCCTGGAAACTGGAAAACAGGCGGCCGATGTAATCGAGCGTGTGCGGGCGCTGCGGATGGCGGGCGAGCTGCACGCGGCCCCAGGCGGGCGCGGTATCGGTGCTCTGGCGGCGCAGCGCCTCCACTTCCGC
>DASQHK010000725.1:0-4720 GCA_035632135.1 Bryobacterales bacterium | reverse complement strand
TGGAATTGGTAAGTGGTTGGAGGGATTGAGAGAAAAAAGGGGGAAATGGGGGGAACGGGTTCAGCGTGGGACGGCAAGTTAGATTTCGGGCTCGCCGAGACGACGCAAGAGCTGGTTGGCGGCTGGCACAGGAAAGTGAATGCGGTGATCTTTGAGTTGGCGAAGATGCTGTCGAACCACGGGCGGGGTGAGGAGGTGCAGCGCGTGGGAGCGCTCCAGAACCCAGAGGGTGCCGTGACATTCAAGCGAGTAGCGGCCGGCGAGTTTGCGGCCCCAGGGATCGTCGATGACAGCCATGGCGCCCAACGTTGTCGCCTGGACCACGGTTTCAGCCTCACCGCGATGCTTTTTGGCCTTCCGACTGCGCTCGGTGAGCAGTACGTCGACGGCGGCTTGATCGTAGTCGTCGCACGGCTGGACGAATGTGTATTCCTTCAGCAGGGCGCTGATACGATTTTTCGTGAGGCGGCGCCGGTATAGCTCGTGCCTCACTGCCTTGGGAATGAAGAGCCGGTGGAAAAGGAGGGTGAGCTGCGGCAGCAACTTCAGCGCGTCCAGGGCGATGACGCATGATGCGTCGATGACTCCGATGGGCCTGGGCAACCAGGGACTCCCTCAGTCCTGGGGCGCGAGCAGCAGAAGACCCAGTGCCAGGGTCCCCAGAGCGATCAGCGCCTTCTTGGAGTCCTGCTCCATCTCAGCCTTCTTGAGAAGCCACACGATGCCCTTTTCCGCGCGTGCAGGGTCGGCGGGATCGATGGCTACTACACTGCCGGGAAAGTACGGCTCCAGCCGTGAGGCCTGGGCGGGCTCTGCGATCACGATGGTGGTTTTCCCGAGCGTTTTGGCGGTGTTCAGTTCCTGCCGGCACGCTTCTGAGATCGCGGTGGTGATCACGCCGAGGACGACGTTGGCGTCATGAAGGTTCGTTGCGGACTGCGGGTCGAGGGAAGGAGAGGAAACGTCTCGGGTATGAGCAGGCGGCACGTAGACACCGAGCCCGTTGACGGCGGCGAGGGCCTGGAGGCGGAGGGCTACCACCTGGTCGGCGCCGGTTCCGTAGGCGATGTAGAGCTTCAGGGACAAAGAGTCACCAACTCCATTGTAGAACGGCGAGGCGGGTGGGAAACCGCTCTGGCGAAAAGTTCCGCATCTGGCGCGGGACTGAGGGGGTCGTGGGCCGCATGTATCGCGGCTGGGGCGAGGGTCAGAGGAGGGCGGGCGGCTAGATTCTGCCGCGGCGGGAGCGGAGGTCGCGCAGGTCTCGCAGATCGGCGGTGAGAGCGTCGCGGTCCTGGGAGGAGAGGGTGTTGTGCTCGACGACGTTTTTCAGGTCGTTGATGGCGGTGTCGAGCTTGCCCTGGTCGAACTTGCCTTGGCTGAGGCCGCGGTCGAAGTCGGAGAGGTGACGCTGGGCGTTATCGTAGCGCTGGCGCTCGCGGTCGTAGCGCGCTCGTTCCTTTCTGGCGGGCTCGAGGAGGCTGGTGGCGCGGCGAAGGTCGTCCTGGACGCGGCCGACCAGAGCGCGAGCGTTGGCGTAGGCGCCGGTTTGCGGGGAGGCGGGAAGGGTCAGGCCGAATAGAAGCGCGGCGCTGAGAAGCGATCCACGGAGAAAAAATCGTTTCATAGACTGCCTCCACTAAAAGTATAGCCGAGGCGGAGGGGCACGCGGGGGTGGCGTGCCTGGGGCGGGCCAGCGGGCTCGCCCGCAGTCCGTGCGTAAGGACCCGCTAGCTACCGCTCGGAACCGACTGATCGGGGCGGTGACCAAAAGCATCAGCTACCGCTCCCTTTCGGTCGCGGCTCGGAACCGATGCTACATTGGAGGCGATCGAGGAAACGCTATGGCGAAATGGTTTTTTGAGCCGGGACACACGGCGGCGGAATTTTGCGCGCGGCACATGATGGTGTCTCATGTGCGCGGGCACTTTAAGAACGTGCACGGGGAGATGGTGTTCGATCCGAAGGACCCGCGGGCGTCGCGGGTGACGGTGCGGATCGACGCGAAGTCGCTGTGGACGGGAGAGCCGCAGCGGGATGACCACTTGCGCAGCGCGGACTTCCTGGACGCGGAGCATTATCCGGAGATCGCTTTCACGGGCGATCAAGTGGAGGTCGTCGGCGACCACGACTACCGGCTGACGGGCGCGCTGACGATGCGGGGCGTAACGCGGGAGGTGACGCTCAAAGTGCGATACCTGGGGCAGTGGGCGACGCCGTGGTGGGAAGACGGCGTGGACAAGGGGCCGAAGACGCGGACGGGGTTCTTGGCCGAGGCGAGCATCAACCGGCACGAGTGGGGCGTGAGCTGGAACGGCACGCTCGACAAGGGCGGAATCGTGGTGAGCAACACGGTGGACATTACGATTGACGTGGAGGCGATCCTGGCGGAGTGAGCCGCGGGACCGCGCGGCGCGGCCCGGAGAGACATGAATAGCCCAGATGCAGTTCTGGCGATGCTCCGCGGGCAGGTGGCGAACATCGTCGTGGGTACGATTTTCGTGTCCATGGGGGCGGCTGCCTGCGCCATCGCTGCCATCCGCTGGCGCAGCGGCGTTCGAATCCTCGTATGGTGGGGAGTGTGGAGCGGGATGTACGGGATCCAAATGCTGGATCATACGCCCGCCGTGATTGCGGTTCTGCCGGACGCCCTCCAGCCTGCCGTGCCTTACGTGAGCACCGCGACCATGTACCTGGTCCTGGTGGCCGGCTTGTTAGCGTGGCGGGAGCTGAGCCTCGGCAAACTCAGACTTGCTCTCCAACTGGCAATCTTCGCGGCCCTGGCGGTTGCTGTGGCCGGCATGGCCGCGTTCGTCTTCACTGGCTCAGCCGAGAAATGGATCTTCTACAACAACCTGATTGCAGTTCTGGCGCTGCTGACGCTGGTGACGGTCGTGCCGATTCCGAAGTTCGCGCGCAGGTTCCTGGTTCTCCCGGATCAACGCGCTCTCGCTGCCGGCACGCTCCTTTTTGCCCTCGAGGCGCTGTATTCCAACCTGTCGAGGGTGCTGCGCTACCGCACCTTCCCCATGGAAGGCTCGCTGGGCTTTGCCGCTCTCCTGTTGTCGCTGGGGTACGTCGCCCTGGAGATGATGTTCCGCAAGGAGCGCCGGCTGCTCGCGATCGACACGGAGCTGGAGACGGCGCGGCAGATCCAATCCTCCATTCTTCCGGCCAGCGTTCCCGAGAATGAGAACCTTCGTATTGCTGCTTCCTACCATCCCACGACTGCCGTGGCGGGCGATTTCTACCAATTCGTGCGGACCGACAGGAACCATCTGGGCATCCTGGTGGCCGACGTCTCGGGGCATGGCATCCCGGCGGCGCTCATTGCTTCGATGATCAAAGGGGCCATGCAGTCGGTCGCCGCCGGCGCCGATGATCCGGCGCAGGTGCTGGGCGGCTTGAATCGCATCCTGTCGAGCGAGGCGCGCGGCCAATTGGCTTCGGCGGCTTACGTTTGGATCGATACCGAGAACCGCCAGGCGCTGTACTCGGCTGCCGGACATCCGCCGCTCCTCTGCTGGCGGAATGGGAGAGGCGAACTGCAGCGCATCGAAAGCAACGGCTTGCTGTTCGGAATGAAGCCTGATTCGGAGTACCCCGTGTGCCAGGTGCCGGTTGAGCCGTGCGACCGCCTCCTGCTCTACACCGACGGCGTCACCGAACCCGAGAATGCCGCCGGTGAAGCATTCGGCGACCGGCAACTGGAGCGGGTCGTACGCGAGAATCAACTCCAGCCGGCATCCGAGTTATCACGGCAATTGCTTTCGGAGATCCGGAAGTGGCGGCCTGCCTCGGTGAGCCAGGAGGACGACATTACGCTGATCATCGTGGACGTCGTGTAAACCGATATCGAAGCGGTTCTGTGGCGTGGGGCGGCGGGATAGCTCACGCCGGGGCGCGGCCGTAGTCGCGGATCTTCATGGGCTCGCCGCCGCGGAGGGCGGACTGGTGGGCGATGAGGCCGGGGAGGGTGAAGGCGATGGCCTCCCAGACGTTGACGGCGGGGTGGCGGTCTTCGAGGATGGCGCGAACGAATTCGTGGGTGAGGAAGGTGTGGGAGCCGCCGTGGCCGCTGGGGACGCGCAGGGGCTCGGGGAGGCGCTCCCAGTGGTTGGGCTGCTGATAGGGCTGGAGGCTGACGGCGCCTTCGGGATAGCCGTTCGAGTCGAGGACGGTGGCGCCGTTCTTTTCGATGCTAACCACGGTGTTGGGGGAGCGCTCGGGGCGGGCCATGAGGTAGGAGAGGCGGTCGCCGTAGAATCCGCCGCGCTCGGTTCCGCCGGCGGCGATGTGCCAGCAAACGGAGACGCGGCTGGCGTGGCCGGCGGAGGTTTTGAAAAACGCGGTGGTGTTCCAGAAAGGGTTGCGGTACTCGTTGGTCTGGAGGACCTCGTGATGGTCGCCCCAGCCGATGGCCTGCACCTCGGCCATGCGCTCGCCGGTGACGGGAACGATCATGCCGAGGCAGTGGGTGGGGTAGTGCATGGGCGGGAAACCGTGGCGCCAGGTGGGGAAGCCGCGCTCGTCGAACATGAGGGCGATGAGACCCTCGTGGTGATACTCAGACTCGGAATAGAAGATCGTGCCGAATTTGCCCTGCTGGGACCACTCGCGGCAGGTGACGATTTCGGGGCGGTAGTAGCTGGTCTCGGCCATCATGTATTTCATCCCGGTGCGCTTGACCGTTTCGAGGAGGCGCTCGAGTTCCTCGACC
>DASQHK010000724.1:0-1643 GCA_035632135.1 Bryobacterales bacterium | reverse complement strand
AAGGAGAACGCCAATGCGACCCCCGCGCGAAATTCACCGCTTCAACTGGAACGGCCTGCTACTCGAAGTCACCTACGAGCCGCTATGGATGCCCGCCCACATCATGGGCGAGGACGTGGCCCACATCGAGGTGCGCAGCATTTACCCCTCGGCCGCGCCGCTTCCTATCGCCAAAGCAGGCTATTACTCCAATACCCTGCCGGCCGCGACCGTCGCCGCCGCAGGCGGCCCCGTCGCTTACATCGACGTGATGCTGGCAGCCGAAGGAGGTGCGCCATGACGCGCCCTCTTTCACACGAAGACAAGCTCCGGGCCTTCCGTAAGGCCACCTGCTCGATGGAGGGCGCAGCCGACCGCTGGGCGCAACGCGCCGCCCGCGGCCTCACCGACGACCAGCTCACCGAGGCGCTCCGCTTCGAACTCGGGATTTTCGGCGGCTCTAGCGGCTATGGCGAATGCCCTGCCCTCACCTACCAAGGCGCAGGCCTGAAAATCTGGGCCGCGTGGGAGTTTCAGAACCACGTCACGACGAAGCCAACGTTTCAGGGCGCCGCCACCATCGCCACGGCGCGCCAGGTCTACGGCATCCGCGACCCGGAGAACAAGCAACTCGCCCTCTTCTGAGCCACGCTTGCAAAAACCGCGAGCCTGACGTACTAACGCTCCGGGCGTTCCTTGCTCTAGGATTGGTTCTGAGCACCATGGCGAAGTCGTCAAAAAACGGGTTTCAACTTCAATTCGCGCCCGCGCAGATAAAGCAGCTCGCGGCCCGCTACGTGTACGAGGACGACACCGAGGCGATGCAAGCTGGAAAGCGCATTGTCGCCGGCGACTACAGCCGAGCCAACATCGAGGCCATTTTCCGCTGGAAAACCGGCGGCCGGGGGATTTCGCGGCTTCGTCGCAACTCGGACGTTGAAATCCGGGACGCGCTCCGGCTCGCGGTAAACGCTGAAACCGAGCGCGCGGCACTTTCTGTTCTCTGCGGGCTGTCCGGTGTCGAGATTCCGGTTGCATCGGCGATCCTGACCGCCATCGACCCGGAGCGATACACCATCATCGACTTTCGCGCACTCGAAGCTTTGGGCGTTTTCAAGAGCACCTGGCACACCGTTGATTCCTACCTTGCCTATCTCGCCGCATGCCGGGACCTCGCGCGTCAGAACAGCGTCAGCCTCCGCGACCTCGACCGCGCCCTGTGGCAGTGGTCGAAGGAACAGCCAGCACCAGCCCCGGCAGAGATTCCATAAAAACCATTTCCTTGCGGTCCTGTTTTAGAGTGTGATAACGTCCTTTATAACACTCGAAAAGGAGCGCCATGGCCGGAACAGAAATCATCCTCTCCCCCGCCCCCGAGCTGCAGCCAGCCCCCCTCTTCACGCCGACGCCGAAAGCCGCGAAGCGCGTTCTGGAATTCTTCACCGCCCAAATCAACAACGACCACACGCGCAAGGCGTACCTGAACGCCACGCGCCGCTTTGCGGACTGGTGCGCCGCCCACGGCATCGGCCAGCTCGCCGACGTGCAGGCCTTCCACGTCGCCGCCTTCGTCAAGCACCTGCAGGGCGAGTTTTCTCCGCCGACCGTCAAGCAGCACCTGGCCGCGCTGCGCATGCTGTTCGACTGGCTTGTGACGGGCCACG
>DASQHK010000723.1:0-3749 GCA_035632135.1 Bryobacterales bacterium | reverse complement strand
CCAAGCACGTCAAGTCGAACGCGATCGTTTTCGCGGTGGAGGGTCAGACGGTGGGGATCGGCGCGGGCCAGATGAGCCGCGTGGATTCGGTGAAGCTCGCCGCGTCAAAGGCGGTGCTTCCGCTGAAGGGCACGGTCGTCGCCTCCGACGCTTTCTTCCCGTTCCCCGACGGCGTCGAAGAGCTGGCGCGTCACGGCGCGACGGCCGTGATTCAGCCCGGCGGTTCGGTGCGCGACGCCGATGTGATCGCCGCCGCCAACCAACTGGGCCTGGCGATGGTCTTCACCGGCATCCGGCACTTCCGGCACTGAAAAACCGGAACTGGAACCACAGATGAACGCAGATAAACACAGATGAAAACCGGGGAGGGCTTATCTGTGTTTATCTGTGTTCATCTGTGGTTGCAAACTCCCCTCGCAGTTTTTCCCAGGTGACCTCCAGCGTCTCCGGCAGCACGCGCGTCTCGCCAATCACGCTCATGAAGTTGGCGTCGGCTTGCCAGCGCGGCAGCACGTGCATGTGGATGTGGCCGGCCACGCCGGCGCCGGCTGACTTGCCGATGTTCATTCCCAGGTTGATCCCCTGCGGCCGGTAGATTTTGCGCAACGCGGCTTCGGTGCGGCAGGTCAGCTCCATCATTTCCTGCATCTCTTCCGCCGCGGCCTCCTCGAGCGTGGCGATGTGGCGGTAGGGCACGATCATCACGTGACCGACCGTATACGGGAACAGGTTCAGCAGCAGGAAATTTTGGCGGCCGCGGTGGACCACGAAGTTCTGCTGGTCATCCTGGCTCGCCGCCTTGTCGCAGAACACGCAGCCGGCGGTCGAATTCGCCTGCGAAACGTAGGCGAATCGCCAGGGCGTCCAGAGGTAGTCCATGCGAAGGGTGACCGGTTCAGGCCTGCGGAGCGCCGGGAATTGTTTCGGGAACTGGGGCGGGCCCGGCCGGCGCTGCGGCCCCGGCTACCGTCGCCGTGGCGTTGACCAGGTCGCGCAGCTCTTTGCTCGGCTTGAAAAACGGGATGCGCTTGGCGGGAACTTCTACGCGGTCGCCGGATTTGGGATTGCGTCCGATGCGGGCTTGCCGCTGGCGCGTCCGGAAACTGCCGAAGCCGCGGATCTCGATTTTGTCCCCGCCCTTCAGCGACTTCACAATGCTGTCGAAAATCGTCTCCACAATGACTTCCGATTCCTTGCGCGTCATCTCCACCACGCGGGAAACTTCTTCGATCAGGTCGGCTTTGGTCATGGCAGTTCCTACTTCTCCTCTCTCTCTTTGAAGCTGAGCACTTCTTCGATCGTGCTGCCGGCGGAGGCCGCCTGCTGGTTATAGTGCTCCGGGCCCGCCTGCTCCTCTTCCTCGGCGGCGGCGCGCAAGCTCAGGCCGATCTTTTTTTCCGCCGGATTCAGCTTGATGACCTTGAAGTTTGATTCCTGCCCGGCTGCCAGTGTGTCGCCGGCCGGTACCTCTGAATTATGACACAATCCCTCCACGCCTTCTGCCACCTCCACAAAAAGGCCGAAACTGGCGTGCCGGGTGACCTTGCCGCGCACCACGTCGCCGATGGCGTGGCTCTGGAAGAACGACTCCCAGGCATCGGGCTGCAGTTGCTTGATGCCGAGCGAGAGGCGCCGGTTCTCGGGGTCGATGCGCAGGATGGCCGCCTGCACTTTCTGGCCTTTCTTCAGCGCTTCGCTGGGGTGCTTGATGTGCTTGCTCCAGGAAATATCGGAAATGTGCACCAGCCCGTCCACGCCGTCCTCGATCTCTACGAAGGCGCCGAAATCGGTGATGTTGCGGACGCGGCCTTCCACCACCGAGCCGATGGAGTAGCGATCGGCGAGCGTGGTCCAGGGGTTGGGCTCGAGCTGCTTCAGACCAAGCGAAATGCGGCGCTCCTTGGGGTGCGTTTCGAGCACCACCACTTCCACCTGGTCGCCGGTTTTCACGATTTTCGAGGGGTGCTTGGTCCGCTTCGACCAGGTCATCTCGGAGACGTGGATCAACCCCTCCACGCCCGGCTCCAGCTCCACAAACGCGCCGTAATCGGTGACGTTCATCACCCGCCCGTAGGCCCGGCAATTCGCCGGATAGCGCTCCACGACGCTTTCCCACGGGTCGGGCTGGAGCTGCTTCATCCCCAGCGACACGCGCTGCCGCGTCTTATCGAACTTCAGCACTTTTACCGTCACCTGATCGCCCACGTGCAGCGCTTCGGAGGGATGGCTCACGCGGCCGTGGGAAATGTCGGTGACGTGCAGCAGGCCGTCCACGCCGCCCAGGTCCACGAACACGCCGTAGTCGGTGAGGTTCTTGACCGTGCCGGTTGTCACCGCGCCCTCCACCAGGGCTTCCAAGGTGCGCTGGCGGCGCTCGGCGATTTCTTCTTCGAGGGCCGCCCGCCGGCTCACCACCACGTTGCCGCGCTTGCGGTTCAGCTTGATGATGCGAACCTGGATCTCCTGGCCGATCCAGGATTCCAGGTTGTGGCTGGGACGCAAATCCGTCTGCGAGCCGGGCAAGAACGCCTTGGCCCCGCCTACATCCACGTCCAGGCCGCCCTTCACGCGCTCGACCACCGTTGCCGTAACGTAAGCCTTCTCGGCGAAGGCTTTTTCCAGGCGGTCCCACATCCTCAGGCGGCGCGCCCGCTCGTGGGAGAGCCGGATGTAGCCCTCCATATCGACCGTGTTGTCGAGCATCACGTCGATGACGTCGCCGGGCTGCACCCGGATGCGCCCCAGCACGTCGCGGAACTGCTCGAGCGGCACCAGGCCCTCGTTCTTATAGCCGATGTCCACGATCACATCTTCACCCGAAACTTTGACCACTCTTCCTTCGCGGATCTCGCCCTGATGGAGGGTTGAAAAATGAGTGTAGTCGTCGATCAGATGGGCGTAGCGCTCGGCTTCGCGCGCGGCGCCTGCGGCCGGACCGGCCGCCGCCGGCGCGCCAGGCATCCCAGGGTGCGCTTCGCGGGCTCCAGCCGGATTCGAAGCGGAAATCATCTGCGATTCCGCGCCGCTCGCCAGCTCTTCCGGTTTGGTCGCCATTGCCAAGCCTACCGACACGGGGCCTCTGGCAGCCGGCCATCAGCTCCGAGTCAGAACGTGGAAACGGGTGGCTGATCGCTAACGGCTGAAGGCTGATACGAAAGACTATAGCACAACTGGAAGGCCAGAGGGACGGCCCCGGATGGCTCCGGACGGCCGCCGTGGCCGGGTGCTTGCGCACAAGGTTGCGGCAGGCTCCTGGGCCGCCCGGCTCTGATAAGATGGTGCCTCATGGAGTGCCCGCGCTGCGGCGCCCTGATCGCAGAGGTCGATGGACGACCGGCGCGATGCGCCTGCGGGTGGGCTCCCGCCGGCGCCCTCTCCTCCAGCCTGAAATTGCTGCTACCGGGCCTGCTGCTGGATTTTACGGGCATGCTGCTGATCGTTTACACGGTGGTGAGCGCACACGGCTATGTAACAGTGGGAGTCGTTCTGATGGCGGCCGGGACGGCGCTGCTGGTGGTCGGCGCCAGGCGCATTGCGGCCGCGTCGCAAATCCGGAAGGAACCAAAACCATGATCGAATTGGTAAAACTCCATCACGTCTCTTTCGCGTCCAAGGACTTGAGCGCCAGCCGGGCGTTTTTCGGCGGCGTGCTGGGGCTGCCGGAAATCGAGCGGCCCGGGTTTCAGTTTCCCGGAGCGTGGTATCAACTGGGCGACCGGCAATTGCACATTATCGAGAACCGCGGCGAA
>DASQHK010000722.1:0-1691 GCA_035632135.1 Bryobacterales bacterium | reverse complement strand
TCGCCGCGGGGCGACCACACGGGAAAATTATCGTACTCGGTGGTGAGCACGCTGCTCTTGCCGTCCTCCAGGTTCAAAATCCGCAGCCCGCGCTCGTTCTCGCTCGACGTGCGGTAAACGATCCTCTTCCCGTCCGGCGACCAGCTCGGAAAACCGTTGTTGTTCGGCGGGCTGGTGAGCAGGCGGAAGCCCGCGCCATCCGGGTGCACCATCGCCACCTGCGCCGGATGGCTGGGGCCCAGGAAGAACGTGCCGAGGCCGAACGCGATCCAGTCGCCTTGCGGTGACCACTCCGGTGACATCACCGCCTTGCCCTTCTCGTGGTACACCCAGCGCCGCCCCGAGCCGTCGGGATTCATCATCTCGAGGCCCGCATCGGCGATGTCCCGGGATTCCCCGCGCGAACTCACCACCAGCCGACCGCCCGCGCGATCAAACGCCGGGAAAACCTCGCTCAGCACCAGCTCGAATTCCGGGTCCGGGCTGAAAGCGGGCGTCATGCGATTGCGCCGGGGCGAAAGGATCCGGTGATACACCACCTGCTTGCCTTCCGGAGACCACGCCGGATTGCGCACGTTGGCCGGGCCTTTCCCGCCATCGGTATAGCGAATACCTTGATCGCCGCCGGATTTCACCAGGAACCCGATCAAGCCGCCCGCCAGGTATTGCGGCGACACTTTGACGCCCGGCCCCTGGGTGTGCTCCACGCGGGCGCCGCTCTCGATATCGATCGAGACGATCTGGGATGCGCCGGTCTCCCCAAGCTCCTGCTGCGAGACCGGGAGAGCGCCGCCGGCCCTGGCGTTCCAGGTATCCTCGGCGGATATTTCGTAGAAGACAACGCGGCGGCTGTCGCGCGACCATTTCGGGCCGCCGGCGCAATTGCCGGTGGCGGTCAGGCGGCGCAGGCCCGTGCCATCGGGGCGGATGATATAGATATTGATAAGATGCAGTTGCTCCCAGCGGCCTTTGGCGCGCCGCAGGGGCGTGTCGCGGTCGGATGAAAAAGCGACCCACTTCCCGTCCGGCGACCAGCTCGGCCGGAAGTTGCCGCCGGCCCCCGAAGTCAGGCTGCGCGCCTTTCGCGTGGCGACGTCCAGCAGCCAGATGCCGGCCGTGCCGCCGCCGCGAGTCGAGACGAACGCCAGCGTCTTGCCGTCAGGAGAAAACGCCGCCTGGTCGTCATAGGCCGGATCGTCGGTAAGCCTTTCGATCCCGCTTCCATCGCTGCGGACGCGATAGAGATCGGACGAGCCATTCCGCTCGCTGGTGAAGACGATCCAGCGTCCGTCCGGAGAGAAAGAGGCGTTGTAATCCAGCCCCGTCGACGGCAGCAGCGGCCGCTCGTTGCGGCCGTCCGCGTCGGCAACAAACAAGCCGGTCTCGGCGGCCCCGATGCGGTTGAAAAGAATGCGGTGACGCTGGCCGGCCACAAGCAATTCGCAGGCGGCCAGCAGAAGAGCCAGTGTTCGCATCACGACCTCCTCGAGCCGGCGCGTCGCCCCAGCCCGCTTTTCATGCGGTCGCGGCCGGCCGGAACCCCTTAAGGATACGACAGAACGCCACGCACGACGACCTTGAGCGGCAGTTTCCTCCAAGGCGCAAAAATCCCGCCGCATGCAGGGTTTGAACTGGTCTACAATTGCTCCCAGTTCCTCGAGTGCTGCTTTCGAGGAGGGGAGGCCCCAAGA
>DASQHK010000721.1:0-5485 GCA_035632135.1 Bryobacterales bacterium | reverse complement strand
CTACAAAACAGGGGAACGCCTTTTGCGTATCCGCCTGCGCGGCGGTGCGCAACCCCTGCCGCACCAGTTCCGCCAGCGCCTCTCCGAGCGGGATCCCCTGGGCTGCCGCCAGCGACTGGGCCGCCCGGTACACGTCATCGGGAATGTTCAATGTGGCGCGCATTTAAGATCATTATCACAAGAACGAGCCCCTTCCGCCGAGCAGGGGTGCCCCCCGGACTTGCGCCGCAGCCGCAACGCGCAAATCCCGCCTGCGGTCGCGAGCCGCCTCGTGCGCCCCGCCCACAAGCCTTCCCTCCAGCAGCACAACGCGAACCCGCGCGCGCCGAATACGCGATAATGGAACCCATGGAGGAAACCGCCATGCCCGGCGCCGAAACCAATCCGACTCGCCGTCACTTCGTCCAATCCGCCTCCGCTCTTGCCGGGTGGATGATCGTCAAGCCGCAGTCGGTGCGCGGCACGCCCGCCAACTCCGCCGTTGCCGTCGGCTTGATCGGCGTCGGCGGCCGCGGCACGCACGATGCTGGCATCGTGGTCAGCGATCCGCGCGCCCGCGTCGCCGCGCTGTGCGATCTGTTTGACGACCGCCTCGACGAGGGCGCCACCAAGCTCAAGCTCGACAAGCCGGCGACATACCACGATTTCGAGAAGCTGCTCGCCTCCGACCTCGACGCCGTGCTCATCGCCACGCCGCCCTTCGAGCACCCGCGCATGTTTGAGGCCGCCGTCCAGGCCCGCAAGCACATCTATTGCGAAAAGCCGGCCGGCGTGGATGTGGCCGGCTGCAAGCGCGTCATGGCCGCGGCCAACAAAGCCGACCCCGCCAAGAACATCGTCTTCGGCTTCCAGCAGCGCTACGGCCCGGAGTATCTGGAAGGCTACAAGCGCCTCCAGGACGGCCAGATCGGCGAACTCGCCGTCACGCGCGGCTGGTGGATCGGCAGCAACCCGTTTCACAAAAGGCCGTACGATCCCAAAGTCGAGCATCTGCGCAACTGGTTTTGCTACAAAGATTACTCCGGCGACATCATCGTCGAGCAGGACTGCCACAACTTCGACGTGTTTCACTGGTTTCTGAACGGCCTGCCCGTGCGGTGCGTGGGCTGGGGCGGGCGCAAGGTCCGCACGGAGCTGGAGATCCTCGATCACCTGAGCCTCATCTTCGAGTGGCCGGGCGGCCTGCAAGTCACTTACGAGGCCAACCAGCTTACGCCGGCTGGCTTCGCCAACGTCGGCGAGCAGTTCACCGGCGCCAAGGGCACCATCTCGACCTCCCGCGCGGAGATGGTTCATTACCGCGGCCGCGGCGATGTCGAGACCATCAAGTCCGGCCACGACATCACCATCGACGCCATCCAGACGTTCCTCACCAACATCCTCAGCGGCAAAGTGGAGAACGCCGGCGTGCGGTCGGCCGAGAGCACCCTGATCGCGATTATGGGTCGTACTTCTATCTACACGGGTCGGGAGGTCAGTTGGAACGACGTCGTCAACTCCTGATCCTGTTGCTCGTATGCCTCGCCGCCCCGGCCTGGCCGCAGGCGGCGGAAAAAAAGTCCGACGAGAAGCCGCCGCAGCAGGAGGCGGCGCCGCCTTCCGAGACCCCGCAGAACGAGAGCGCCAAGCCCATTCCGGAGGTCGAGGACAGCTCCTCCGGGGCGAGCAAGCGCAACGAGAACGTTTACATCAACCGCATCGACACCGGCTTCATCAAGGAGCTGAACGTCCGCCTGGGCGACAACGTCACCATCGCGGACCAGCCCTCCATCGACCGCCGCAACTACGCCTCCGAGCACGGCCGCACCGAGACCGACGTGCTCTACTTCAAACCCTCCCTCATTGACCGCTGGCACGGCAGCGCGTTTGAAGATCACCGCAACAGCGTCTTCAACGCCCGCTCATTTTTCCAGGTCGGCCCGGTGCAGCCCTCGCACCAGAATTTCTATGGCGGCGACGTGGGCGGACCCGTCAGCCACGACACCGAGATCGGGGTGCAGTTTCAGCAGCACAAGATCCGCGGCATGGTCAACGGCAACGTGCTCGTGCCGCTGCCTTCCGAGCGCACGCCGCTGGCCACCGACCCGAAGCTGCGCGCCATCGTGCAGCGCTTCCTCGACGCCTATCCCAAAGAGCTGCCCAACCGCACCGACTTCGACCCGCGCGCCCTCAACACCAACTCCCCCCAGACCATCAACGAAACCGGCGGCACGGTCTGGCTCGACCATCGCTTCACCGACCGGGATCATCTGGCTTTCTCCTACGCGGCCGATCACCAGTTTGTCAACGCCTTCGAGCTGGTCGCCGGCCAGAACCCCGACACCGACGTCGGCAGCCAGACCGGCAAGCTCTCCCTGCTTCACGAAACCCCGCTCGGCACGTGGGACTCCGGCTTCGAGTTCCAGCGCACGCGCTCGCTGCTGGTTCCCGAGCCGAACGCGGTCGGCGCCAATGTCCGCATGGGCCACAACCTGGAGGAGCTTGGCCCTACGCCCGAATTTCCCATCGACCGCGCCCAGAATATGTTCCGCGCCGGCACGGAGGTTTCCAAAATCCACGGCGCGCATCACCTCGTCTACGGCGCCGAGTTCTTCCGCTGGCAGCTCAACGGCATTGAGACGCGCAACCAGCGGCCGGTCATTACCTTCGGCTCCAACAGCAGCGGCGACCTGATTACCAACCTGCGCCTCGGCCTTCCGCTTCAGTATGAAGTCAGCCTCGGCGAGCTGAGCCGCGGCTTCCGCAACTCCAACTGGCAATTTTTCTTCGGCGACACCTGGAAGGCGACGGCCAATCTCCAGCTCAACCTCGGCCTTCGCTACGGCATCGAGACGGCGCCGCACGAGGTCCAGAACCGCGTGGCCATCGACTACCACTGCTCCTGCCACGAAATGGGACCCCTGATCGGCCTCGCTTACAAGCTGCCGGATGATTCCGTCATCCGCGCCAACTACACGCTCTCCTACGGCCAGATTTATCCGGTCACCTACCAGCAAGCCCGCTTCAACCCGCCGTCGGTCATCGACTACATCGTGCAGAATCCGAACCTGGTCGATCCGCTCGCTAACGTCACGCCGGGCCGCACTTCGCTGGTGCTGCTCGATCCGCACCTGGTCGCGCCCTACGCCAACCAGTACAACTTCTCGTGGGAGCGGACGCTGTTCGGCAAGTCGCATCTCAAGCTCGGCTACATCGGCAGCCACACGGTCAAGATCCCTTACCAGATCGTCACCAACCGCGCCCAGCCGAGCCTCACCGCCACCACCGACAACGTCAACGACCGGCGGCCCGACCCGCGCTACTACGAGGTCGGCCGGGTCATCAACAACGGCATCGCCTATCTGGACGCCGCCCAGGTCGTCTACGACCTGCCCCGCGCGCGCGGCCTGTCACTGCGCATTACTTATACCTTCGGCAAGGCCATCGACACCGGCGCCGACTACGCCTTCACCGCCGCCAACGCCGACGCCTCCCGCGGCCGCTCGCAGTTTGAAGATGATATCTGGCACGACAAGAAGGGCCTCAGCGATTTCGACGGCACCAATTATTTCCTCGCCCAGTACGCCTACCAGTTCCCGTCGCCGGCCGCGCCGCTGCGCCGTTTTCTCGGCGGCTGGGAGCTTTCCGGCGCCACCCTGGTCAAGACCGGCACGCCCAGCACGCTCTACATCGGCTCCGACGCTCCCGGCTTCGGCAACGTCGACGGCAGCCCCTCGGAGCGGCCCAACATCCTCGATCCGTCCATTCTCGGCATGACCATCAACAACCCGGACACCGCCCCGCTGATCCTGACTCGCGACAAGTTCTCTTACATCACGCTCGGACAGAAGCGCGGCAACCTCGGCCGCGGCACGTTCCGCAAAGACGGCATCCGCAATTTCAATCTCGCCCTCGAGCGGCTTTTCCATCTGCCCGGCAACCACGACCGCACCCTCGGCTTCCGCGCCGAAGCGTTCAATGCCTTCAACCATCCGCAGTTCGACGAGGCGCAGCGCAACCTCACTTCACCCGCCTTCGGCAAAATCACCAACACGCTCAACGACGGCCGCATCTTCCAGCTCGGCTTCCGCTTCAGCTTCTGAGGTAAACTAACGTTAATGGCCACCCACACGCAGGTTTCGCTCGAAGAATACCTCCGCGCCAGCTACGAGCCCGACGCCGAGTACCTCGACGGCGAAATCGTGGAGAGAAACGTGGGAGAATACCCGCACAGCAACGCCCAAGCCAACCTCACAGGCTTGTTTTACAGCTTGCGCAAGAAGCTGCCCCTACACGCGTGTACGGAGTTGCGGCTGCGCCTCGCGCACGCGCGATATCGCGTGGCCGACCTAGCTGTGTTTGCCCCCGAGGCGCCGACCGAGAACGTCCCATCTTCCCCGCCGCTGATTATCGTGGAGATCGTCTCGCGCGACGACGGCTACACCCAGATCATGGAAAAGCTGGAGGAATACCGCGCCTGGGGCGTCGCGCACGTCTGGCTGGTCGATCCCTGGGTCCGCAAGTTGTACGTCTACACCGCCGGCCTGAGCGAAGTCCCCGCCTTCCAGGTTCCTGAGTACAACCTCGAGCTACCCGCTGCCGAAATCTTCAGTTGAATCCGGCCACGGCCACCCACTTCCCGCTCTCGCAGGATTCGAGCACCGCGTCCAGCACTCCCTGGCATTCCACTCCGGCGCGAAACGAAGGCTCCCGCACGGCGCCCATGCGGATGCTTTCCACAAACTGAAAATCCTGGTCGTAGCGATACCCCCATCGCGGATCATGCGCGTGGACGTCGCGCTCGGACCCCGCCACGCGCAAGAAGCGCTCCGGCACGGGTGTCCGCGCCAGGTTCTCGGCCGGCTTCGCCGCGCACTCGCCCGCGCACAGTCCGACCGCCCACGGATCCTGCAGCGAAAACGCCGCGCCCCCTTTGCTGCCGTAAACATCCACGAACAGGTTCTCCGTGATGCCTGCGCCACGCCCCGGCGCCACCCGCGAAATCTCAAACGTCGCCAGCGCGCCAGAATCAAACTGCGCCAGAAACCCCACCCAGTCGTCGACGTCCGAGGGCTTCCCGTCCGGCGCCTGCTGAAAGCTGCGCCCGGCTGCCGAGACAGTCGCAATACGGCCTAGCAGGAACTGCGTGATGTGAACCAGGTGCGACCCGATGTCGGCCAGCGCCCCCGACCCGGCCAGGCGCCGCTCCGATCGCCATCCCGTCAGGTGTCCCGAGAGCGCCATCAGATACGCCGCCCGCACCGTCCGGATCTCCCCCAGCGACCCGCCTTCGACGAGCGTGCGCATGTACTGCACGCCCGGCGCGAAACGGTAGGTGAAGGCGGTCATGTGCACCACACGCGCCGCCTCCGCCGCCCGCAGCATCTCCACCGTCTCGGCTCGATGGAGCGCGAGCGGCTTCTCGCACAGCACGTGCTTGCCCGCCGCGATCGCCTCGAGCGCAATCGGCCGGTGCAAGTAGTTGGGCGTGGCGATGACGACGCCC
>DASQHK010000720.1:0-1769 GCA_035632135.1 Bryobacterales bacterium | reverse complement strand
GGCCGCCTTGCGAGAGGGGAGCTCTTCGCCGCCTGCCTTCGGCGCGCTCGCCGCGGCGATGTATTCACGCGGGCGGGCCACGTTCCACCACCTCCACGCCGTCGTTCCGTCTGTGGCATAGGAATGGGCCCCGGCGCCGGCGCCGTACACGGGCCGGCAGCGCCAGTACGCGCGGTTGTGGCGCGACTCGAAGCCGGGCCGCGACCAGTTGGAGACCTCGTACCGGTGAAATCCAGCCGCCTCCATCTCCGTGCAGGCCAGGTCCAGCTGATCCCACTGCAGGTCCGGCTCGACCTCGGGCAACCGGCCCTCGGCGCGGCGCCGGTAGAGCAGCGTGCCCTCTTCGAAGGACAGGCAGTAGGTGGAGACGTGCTCCGGCTTCATCTCGATGGCGCGCCGCAGGGTGGCGCGCCATGTGTCGAGATGCTGATAGGGGACGGCGTAGATGAGGTCGACGCTTATGTTGCGCACTCCCATGTCGCGCGCCAGCCTGAAGGCGCGCTCCGCCTGCGCACCGTCGGTCTTCCGCTCCAGAACGGCGAGCGCCTTCGGGTCGAATCCCTGCACGCCGAGGCTCAGCCGGTTCACGCCGCCCTCGAGCCAGGCCTCGATGCGAGGCCCGTCCGTGCTCGCGGGATTGGCCTCCAGCGTGATCTCCGCGTCAGGAGCGACGTTGAACCGGGTCCGGATGAACGCGAGGAGCCGCGCGACCTGCTCCGGCGGCAGCAGGCTTGGGGTCCCACCCCCCAGGTACACGGTCTCCAGGTCCCCGAACCGGTGGTGCTCCAGAGCCGACAGGAGCTCCCGCTCCACGGCGCTGACGTATTCCGGCATCAGTGAGTCCATCCGCGCATAGGCGTTGAAGTCGCAGTAGCCGCACTTGTGCCTGCAGAACGGTATGTGCACGTAGAGATGCGTGAACGGCTGCACTAAACGCCCTTGATCGTGTAGCGCTGGCCGCGCGCCGCCTCGAGCTCGCGGCGAAGCAAGTCGACCGCCTCGCGCTCGTTGGACACCAGCTCCTTGATGCGCTGCGCCATGCGATCCTCGACGCGGGCGATCTGCCGCCCGATCTGTTCGGCGTTCGCGTTATGGCTGCGGTAACGCTCGCGTTTGCGCCACAGGCGAGCATGCTCGTCGCGCAGGTCGCTGACGGAGCGCCGGACCTGACAGTCCAGGCACAGGCCATCTCGTGTCTGTCCGCTGGGCACCTGCTTGCCGCAGCCTCGACAGAAGATGAGGAGGCTGCTCACCCGGCTTTGAGCTCGGCCACGACGGCGCCGCTGAGCTCGCGCAGACGCTCGGGCTTGATCTCGAACACCGAGTCGGGCCTCCCCGCGGCCGCCCACACGACGCCGAACTGCATGAGGTCCCGGTCCATGTACACCGGCACCTCTGTCGAGTAGCCGAAGGGCGGCACGCCGCCGATGGCGTAACCGGTGGCCGCCCGTGCGACCTCGGCGCCGGCCTTGGTCACCGGGCCGCCGGCCAACGCCTCAAGGCGGCCTTCGTCGAGCCGGTTCGCGCCGCTGACCAGCGCCACCACGGGCCTGCCGCCTGCGACGAAAACAAGAGATTTCACGATCTGCGCGACTTCGCATCCAATCGCCCGCGCCGCGTCGCCCGCCGTCCGCGTTCCCTCCGGAAACTGCCGCACGGCGACCTCGATGTCGGATCCGGCCAGCCACGCCTCGAATCTGCTCACCGCGTTTCAGGATAGAAGCGAGTTGCAAATCCAGGCAGGCAGCCAGCACTCTTGTCGATGTGCT
>DASQHK010000719.1:0-12339 GCA_035632135.1 Bryobacterales bacterium | reverse complement strand
CACACATTCGACCGAGGCCGACATCTCGAAGCAGCACATGGAGCATGCGCGCAAGCTCGGCATGGACGTGGCGGGTTTTCTGATGATGGCCCACATGACGCCGCCGGCCGAGCTGGCGCGGCAGGCGAAGCTGATGGAGTCTTACGGAGCGCACTGCGTTTACGTGGTGGATTCGGCGGGCGCTCTGCTGATGCACGAGGTAGCAGAGCGGTTCAAAGCTTTCGGCGACGTGCTCGACGCCGGCACGGAGAGAGGCATGCACGCCCACCACAACCTCTCGCTGGGTGTGGCGAACACGCTGGTGGCGATTGAGCACGGCGCGACGCGCGTGGACGGATCGCTGGCCGGGATGGGCGCCGGCGCAGGCAACGCACCGTTGGAGGTTTTTATCGCCGTGGCCAACCGCCTGGGTCTGCGGCACAACTGCGACCTGTTCGCGCTGATGGATGCGGCCGAAGATCTGATCCGGCCGCTGCAGGACCGTCCGGTGCGAGTGGATCGCGAGACGCTTTCGCTGGGGTACGCGGGAGTCTACTCGAGCTTTCTCCGTCACGCCGAAGCGGCTTCGCGCCGATACGGCGTTGACACGCGCGACATTCTGGTGGAGTTAGGCAGGCGGCGCATGGTCGGCGGGCAGGAAGATATGATCGTCGACGTGACTCTGGATCTGGTGAAAGCGCGCGCCGGCCAAAACGCTCCGGCCGCGGAGGCATGATCCTGCTCTGCCGGGCGCGCCGAGGAGAGCAGAAGCGATCATGCTCAAGCGAAACAGTCTGCGGCAAAAGATCGCGGCGAACCGCGCGCTAATCGGAACCTTCCTGGAAATCCCGGCGCCGGCCATCGTGGAAATTTGCGGACTCGCGGGGTTTGACTTCCTCATTGTCGATGAGGAGCACGGGCCGTTTTCCCGCGAGTCAACCGGCGAGATGATCCGCGCGGCCGGCGGAACTTCTGTCTCCCCGGTGGTGCGCGTGCGGGAAAATACGCCCGCCGCGATCCAAGCGGCGCTGGACCTGGGAGCGGTTGCCGTTCAAATTGCCAATGTGTCTTGCAGGGAGGAGGCGGAGCGCGCTTGCGAGGCGGCGCGGTTCTATCCAAGAGGGAAACGCGGCCTGAATCCCTACGTGCGCGCGGCCAGCCACTTCGCCGAAGAGACCGCGGAGTACCTGAAATCCGCCAATGAAGACATCGTGGTGATTGTTCAGATTGAGGGCGCCGATGCGGTGCGGAACCTCGACAGCATCCTCTCTGTGGACGGACTGGACATGGTTTTCCTGGGGCCCTATGATCTTTCGCAATCGCTGGGCATCCCGGGTCAACTGGACCATCCGCTCCTGGCGCAAAACATGCGCCAAGTGGCCGACATGGCGGCCAAGGCGGGCGTGGTCGTGGGAACCTTCGCCGATTCGGCCGATCGGGCAGCGGCGTGGATCCGCGCCGGCGTGAGGTATGTGGCGGTGTCGACGGACTCGGGAATTTTCCTCAGCGCGTGCTGCCGCCTGAAGAATGCGCTCGCGGTGTGAGGCCGGGGGGCGCTACGGGCGGTAAAGCTAGCCCCACCACGGCTCGCCGTCGTCGAGGTTGCGGCGGAGAAAATCCGGATTCAGATCCACGCCGAGGCCCGGTCCGGGGGGAACTTTCAGCCGGCTGTGGCGAACTTCCGGGACATTGCTCGCCGCCATGCTTTCCACGTAGCGGTTCTCGCGGCCGAGCGCGCTTTCGGAACGGTAGAAGTTTTGGATGGACGCGCCGAAGTGGGCGTTGGCATAGGTGAGCACCAGCGACCCGACGTTGTGGAGCGCTACGGGCGTGCGGGTGAGGGCGGCGAAATCGGCGATCTTCCTGGTGCCGGTGATGCCGCCGGCGAAGGCCAGATCGGGATGGACGATGTCCACCGCCTGATGGTCGAGGAAGGGCCGGAAGCCGCGCACCATCTCGAGCTTTTCGCCGGTGAGGATGGGAATGCGCGTGGAGCGCCGCAGCGCCATCCAGGCTTCCGAGAACGGCGGGTTCAGCGGGTCTTCGAGAAACAGCGGGTTCATCGGCTCGACGGCCTTGGCGACGCCGATGGCGCTGAGCGTGTCCAGCTCGTTGTGGCAATGCACGGCGATGTCGATTTGGTCGCCGACGGCCTCGCGCGCGTTGGCGAAGGCCCGGGCGACCTTGCGCAACTGTTCGCTATCGAGCGTGGCGGCATAACGCGCGGCGGGCACGCCGAGCACCGGATCGATGCCGTTCTTGAAGGCGGTGAAGCCTTCCGGCATCTGCTTGATGCGCTCGGCCCAGGCGCGGCAGGAGGCCGGGTCCAGCATGTCGACGCCGATGCCGTGGGAGTACATCGGGATGGCGTCGCGGAACGGGCCGCCCAGAAGCGCGGAGACGGGCTGGCCGATGATTTTGCCGGCGAGATCCCAAAGCGCGATGTCGATGCCGCTGATGGTGGGAATGTGCGCCATGTAGGTGTGCATCAGGGTGGTGAGGTTGTGGAAGTGCACCTCGATGGTGAGCGGGTCCTTGCCGATGAGCAGAGCCTTCATGGTTTCGATTCTGGCCCGGGCCATGGGGCCGGTGGCGCCGGCTTCTCCGAAGCCCGAGAGGCCAGCGTCGGTATCGACGCGGATCAGGCAGTTGCCGGCGATGTTGCGGATCGCCATGGCGCGGATGCCGGTGATTTTGACCTTGGTGAGATGAGGCGCGGCCTGTGCGTGATAGCGGGCGAGATAGGAACCGGCGGGCAGGAGCAGCGCGAGACGGAGCAGGTCGCGGCGGGTGCAGTTGGAGCGCATGGGAAACCTCCTTGAGTAGAATATCGCAGGGGGGAGGGGAGGGGGAGGCGGAGCTTGGCGCAAATTGGGGCAATAGCTTACTTGGCAAAATGACGGCGACGCGGCACCAAAGTGCGACAGGCTGCGGAATCAGCCGTGTTTCTTCGCCCGCTTCTTCCGGGCGGGCTCCCTGTTGCCGGGAACGTTTGGTGGCGGCAGTGGTTTCATCTCAGCACCATAATACGCCGGTCCGTGCTATGATGCCGGCTTGTGTCTACGCCGCCCGCCTCCGCTGAAACAACCGGTGGCCCCTATCTGGTTGCGGCATTCTTCTGCGAAAAGGTCCTGCGTGAAGCTGACGGAGTATTGAGTTTTATCCGGCAGGTGGACAGATGGACGGTGGTTGGACCAACTGAAACGATGCAGCCGACCGTGATCCAAGCCACGTTGGTGATCCTCATGAAATCGGGGATGCATCGGGGTAACTCAGAAATCAGGATGGAGCCCACGGACCCTTCGAGAAGCCCCATGCCCACGTTGACGTTTCCGGTATTTTTTGAAGGGGATGATTACCGGGGATCTGGGATTGTCGGACCGATAATAATTCCGGTTCGGGAGCCCGGCGTCTACTGGTTCGGTATCTTGGTTGACGGGCAGTTGGTTACGCGCGTGTCCCTGCAAATTGTCTATCAGAGGATAGCGGGCCCCGTCCAATTTCCAATGGGACCGCCCAACCAATAATTCCAGCGTGGGATGATCCGGCAACGATCCGAGTTTCTAGAAACTTTGCCAGTTGCATAAGCGGATTCCAAGCCGCTGGCACTGGCTCTGTGCTGCTCCACCATTTTGGTCCGGTGTCGATCCAAGCTGCGCGCAATTCTTCGATGGAAGCGTCCACATCGTGATACCCGAATTCGGTTCCACAAGACGGGCAGATGTTGTAATCGCAAGCCGGTTCGCTCATGCCGTATCCGCAGACTGGGCACATGTTCTCTACCATTTCTGGCACTCCCTTTGAAAATATAGCAGGTTGCTTGCCTCGGTATGGCAACGCCCCGCCCGCTTCCTTGCGAATCTCTGCGCAGCCGGCACGGACGCACACGGAACCGGCTTGAAATATGTTCTAATCACGCCGTTCCTGTCCCGTACTCCATAGGCCTCGGTAGATGGATCGTATCGCAGAGTATCCCCCCGCCTTCGCGTGCACTCGTGAACGTGTGCCGGTCTTGTGGTGTCCCAAAATTCATCCGCCATTCTTTCGTATTCCGCCGCGCTGTTCACCCCAAAATCGGTCCCATGTTCCGCATAGTGCAGACTGAGTTGCCGAGCGTTGAGAAATCCGCGCGTGTTCGGCACATCCGAATGATGGATGATACCTCAGATCACGCGGCTCTCGCCAGGCCCTTATCGGCATTCTCTACCAGTAGTTTAGACCTCGAAGACCGCTTACAAGTTGCCGAATTCAGCTAAGCTATTGAAAACGTTGGTGAAGATTTCACAGGACCGCTGTGACCGGTCTGAAACGCTTCCGGTGAGATGATCCCAGGTGACGCGCTTGCGCATGGCCCCTTCTATCGCGCTGCTGAACCGCCCCGCATCGGTCAAGTGCCGATTGTTGTAGCGGTACAGCCTGCTCATCAGGAACCAGGCGGTTTTCTGGGTCACGCCCAGATCGCGGGCGATTTCGTAGGTACTGATGCTATTTTGTCAAATTGGGGCTGATAGAATTGGGAGGTCCCGGGTGCGGGGAACGGGGTTAACATGCAAGCGGACGCGATTGCAGTGACACGCGCTTCCAGTTTCGAGCCGTTTGCGGAGGAAGCGGCGGCGCCGGCGGTGCGCGGATTTCTGCATCGTGCGGCGGGGGGTGTGGGGGACGGGCTGGTGCTGACGCACGGGGCGGGTTCCAATTGCCGCGCGCCGCTGCTGGCGGCGGTGGCGGAGGCGTTCGCGCAGGCGGGATTTACGGTGCTGCGATGCGATCTGCCGTTTCGCCAGGCGCGGCCCACGGGGCCTCCGCTTGGCACGGCGGCGCTCGATCGGGAGGGTTTGCGGCGCGCGCTCGAAGCGCTGCGGCGCATCGTCCCGGGGCGGCTTTTTCTGGGCGGACATTCTTACGGCGGGCGGCAGGCGACGCTGCTGGCCGCCGAGGAGCCGGGGCTGGCGGAGGGGCTGCTGCTGCTCTCCTACCCGCTGCACCCGCCGCGCCGGCCGGCGGAGCTGCGCACGGCCCACTTTCCCAGGCTGCAAACGCCGGCGGTTTTCGTACACGGCGCGCGCGACCCGTTCGGTTCGATTGAGGAAATGCGCGCGGCGCTGGCGCTGATCCCGGGGCCGGCGGCGCTGGCGCCGATCGAGGGCGGCTCGCATTCACTGCGCCCCGAGGCGGCCGCCGAGGCGCTGGCCGCCTTCCGCCGCGCGATCGCGCCGGCGGCCTGAGAACATTTTCAATTGCCGCGGTCCAGCTCCTCGCTCATTTCGTGAAGCTGTTCCTCGAGGCGGCGGGCGTCCCACTCCGTGCGAAACTCGCGGCGGGCGCGCAACACGGCCTCGCGCGGGCTCGGGGCGGCGCTCGCGGGCGCGGGCAGCCGCTCCACGCCCAGCTCCGCCAGCGACCGGAAGAACCTGCTGCCGGCGCTTCGCATGCCCGGGCCTTGGACGCCGAGGGCTTGGCAGAAGCGCCCGGCGAGAACACTCCAAGCGTGGCGCGAGAGGGCGGCCTCGCGAGGTGGCGGTGGATCCGCGGCCGCGGCGGCCCAGTTTCGCGCCAGCCGCCGGCTGACCTCTGCCTGCACGCCGTAGCGAACCTCGGTGTCCACGGCGCGGAACAACTCGCGGTAGTATTGCTTCTGCTCTTCGCGCAGCGCTTGGGCCGAATCGACGAGCGATTGGGCGGCGGCCCGGGGAACGCCCGGCGGCGGCTCGAGCGCGCAGCATCGCTCCCACGCGTAGCCCATGCTGTTTTCAGCGGCCAGCAGCCACTTCACCTGGGGATTGCAGAGATTGAACAGCAGCTTGAGCAGCAACACGCCGAGAAGCGCCACGGTGACCGGCAGCGCCACAGCCGCCACGGCCTTGCCCGGCCGGCCGCCCACCCGCCGGGCGATGCCAAAAATGACCACACCGGCCACTAGCAGCGGCCATACCGGCCAGGTCAGATCCAGCAAATCCCCGGCGAGCAGCGCGACGCCCACCGCGAGGACGGCAGCGGAGAGAAACGCCGCCGTCCCCACCCAAGCCCGCCACGGTCCGGCCGGTGGCCCGGACGCCTCCGGCTCGCGGGCCGGCTGCGCTGCCATCCCCAGTCGCATGTTGCACCCCGCTCATGCAGAGTTTACCTTAAAATACGGCGGGAATTCCAAGAATTTTTCGGCGGCTAAGGGGGAAATCCGCCGGGATTTAGCCGCGGCGTGATCTTGAGAGCGTTCTTATAATAGATTTTCTTCAGCACGTCGTCGGGCAACTGCAAGCCGTACATTTTCCAAAAAGCGTGGTACTTGCGGTAGTAATCGAAATATTCGTCGCGCGTCTCGAAGACGCGAAAGTAGCAGGCATATTCCTTGGGCGCGTAAATGTCCTTGCCCATCAGAACACGGTCCTGATATTTGACGAGCCAGTCGCGGGCGGTGAAAGGCTGGCGGCCCAGATCGTAGAGCACCGCCCCGCACTCGGTGTAGACGTTGGGCAGGCGGTCGAGCAGCTCGCCGAGCGCCGGGAGGTTGCTGCCCAGCCAATCGAGGTGGGCGGCGATGAAGATCGTATCGGAATGCTTCGCGAACAGGCGGTGCTGCTCGGCCATCAGCGCTTCCCAGGTGGGGTAGTGGTCCGGGGGGCGCGCGCGCTTGGGATGCGTCTTCAGCTCGAGCCAGCGCTCGTTATATTTGTCGATGGGCTGAAAAAACGACCACGGCTCGCCGGTGTGGATGAGCACGGGAATTTTCAGGCGCGCGCAGGTTTCCCAGACGGGGTCCATAATCGGGTCGTCCACGGGCACGCGGCGGCCGTCGCGATATTTTAAATCCATCCCGAAATTCTTGAAAATCTTCAGGCCGACGGCGCCGTTATTCACGTCCTGCTCGAGCTGCGCGGCGGCGCGCCGGCCGAAATCGGGCTCGTTGATGGCGGCGAAATCGATATTGGCGAAGGCGACGAGGCGGTCCGGATTCGCTTTCCGCATCGACGCTATGCCCTTCTGCAGCTTGGCGCCGGTCGAGCCGCTCAGGTTCACCAGAATGCGCAGGTTGAGCTGGTCCATTTCCGAGAGGACGTGGCTCCAATACTCGGGCGGCTTCTCGGGGTTGTGGTGGCTGTGGATGTCGATGAAAGGGTACTTCGCCCGCGTGAGCAAGTGCTCGGGCACTACCAGCGTGGAGCGCGGCGAGTATTCCTCGATGGTCATTTCCTGCGCCAATAGCAGCAGGGGGCAGGCGGCAAGCAGCAGAAAGCAGATGAAGGAAGAGCGCATAGACCCCTGAGGGTAACACAGGGGTACGGCGCGGCGAGTCGATGCGGCCCGGCGCTCAGGGTGCGCGCTGCGCGAACATCCAGCGATGCCCCTCGAGGTCGGCAACGCGGTACAAGCGTCCCGGGCCGCCGGTCTCGATGCCGCTGAGCATGGCTGCTCCGGCCTGCCGGGCCTGCTGGAAGTGCGCGTCCAGATCGTCAACCACGACGAGCACGCCGTCGATGACCCACGGAACGCTCAACCACCGGCGCGCCATGTCGCAGGATTCGGCGTGCCGCTTTGGGCCTCGATAATCGGGCGTCGGAGTGGCGACCATCACGATGCTTCCCGAGAGTTCGAGCTCGCCGTGAACCACGACGCCTTGGCCGCTGGTGAGGCGCTTGCGCTCGCGGAAGCCGAAGGCGCGAACGAGCCAGTCCATCGCAGCCGCGGCATCTTCGTAAGCAATCATCGGAAAGACCGTTTGGGACATGGGGTGACTCCTGGCGGATGATTGTAGCGTTGCCGGCGATGCCAGGGATCGATCCATGGACCGATCCGAGGCGGGAACGGCGCTGTGCTAGGCTGAAATTACTATGGCCTACCAGAACCTTTTGGTCTCGACTGCGCCCCCTATCGCCACCATCACGCTGAATCGCGCGGCGCGGCGCAACGCTCTTTCGCTCGAGCTGATGCGCGAGCTGATCGCCTGCCTGGGCGAACTGGCCCAAGATCGCGAGGTGCGCGCGGTGATTCTCGCCGCCGCCGGATCGGCTTTCTCGGCCGGCCACGACATGAGCGAGATGATCGGCCAGGACATCACGCGCTATCGCCACATCTTCGACGTGTGCACCGAGCTGATGACGCGGCTGAAGACGATTCCGCAACCGGTGATCGCGGAGGTACAGGGCGTGGCCACCGCGGCCGGCTGCCAGCTCGTGGCCGCGTGCGACCTGGCGGTGGCCTCTGAGAGCGCTTCGTTCGGCACGCCCGGCGTGCGCATCGGCCTGTTCTGCACCACGCCGATGGTGGAGCTAAGCCGCGCGGTGGGCCGCAAGCGCGCGCTCGAGATGCTGCTGACCGGCAAGCTCGTCGACGCCCGCACGGCTTGCGAGTGGGGCCTCGTCAATCGTGTGGTGCCGGCCGCCGAACTCTCCGAAGCGACGCGCCAGCTTGCCTGTGAGATTGCCGCGGCCAGCCCCTTCACCGTGGCTCTGGGCAAGCAAGCCTACTACGCGCAGATCGATCTCGATCAGCCCAAGGCTTACGCTTATGCGAAAGAGGTCATGTCGATGAACGCCCTGGCAGCGGACGCGCAGGAAGGGATGAGCGCATTCCTCGACAAGCGGCAGGCCCGCTGGGTGGGCCGGTAGCGCGGACCGTTGCGCGGGGCGTGTTTTCGCCGGCGGTCACGGTCTTTTAGGAATGCGGCCGTAGCGGGTGGGATGGGCGAGAGTCGTGTCGATGGTGAACTTTGCTTGATTCGCGTCGAGTCCCACTTGGGCGAGCAGTTCCTCCATAGCGGCTCGATCGCCGTCGCGAGCCGCTGCATCGAAGCGGTCCAGTAATCCGGCGGTGAACAGCCGCTCGTTCAGCGTCATGCCTTCGTAGCGTTCCTTGTTG
This sequence comes from Bryobacterales bacterium, assembly GCA_035632135.1. Lineage (GTDB taxonomy): Bacteria > Acidobacteriota > Terriglobia > Bryobacterales > JACQDG01 > DASQHK01. The sequence continues at coordinate 3,507 of DASQHK010000719.1, read as the reverse complement.
GTCATCAGAGCTTGCTGCCGCGCCTACTTCGCGGCGGGCTTGTATGCGATGCAGTCGATCTCGACCTTGGTGTCGCGGCCGGGCAGCGTGGCCTGCACGGTGGTGCGCGCGGGCCGGATATTGCCGAAAAATTCGGAGTAGACCTGGTTCATGGCGGCGAAGTCCTTGATGTCGGTGAGGAAGACCGAGCACTTCACCACGTCCTCGAGGTCGGCGCCGGAAGCGCGCAGGATGGCGCGGATGTTTTCGAGCGTGGCGCGCGTTTCGCTTCCGACGTCGCCGAGCTTCCACTGGTTGGTGGCCGGGTCGATGGGGCCCTGGCCGGAAACAAAAACGAAATCGCCGCAGCGAACGGCGTGGGAGTAGGGGCCTTTCGGGCTGGGTGCGCCGGGGGCAATGATTCGTTGGAGCATGAGATTTTCCTCGTAATGGAAGTAGAGATTATTGGAGCTTGCCGCGGCCTTCCACGCGCCACACCTGCTCCACCTGCTCGCCGCGGATGCCGTAAACCTGCTCGTGCAGGTTCATGCACACGCAAACGTGGTTGGGCACCACGCGCAGCCGGTCGCCGACCTGGAAATCGCGCGAGCACTTGCGCACGTCGACGTGGCCGTGCTCTTCGCTCTGGCCGTAGATGACTGCTTCGGGCGCTTCGACGATGTAGCCGTAGCTTGATTCATTCGTGCCGGCCAGCCGGTCGGACGAGAACGTCTTCGAGCCGCCGTCGATGATGATCGTGCCGGGGCGGGCGTTCGAGACCACGGTGGTCATAATGCTGACGGCGCAGTCGTCCAGCGCAGCCTCGCCGGCGCGCACGCAGTTGATGTCGTTGAACACGTAGGTGCCGGGGCGAATCTCGTTGATGCCGGGGAAGCGGTGCGACTCGAACAGCAGGGGCGTGGAGCCGGCGCTGAAGACTTTGAGCGGCAGATCGGCCGCGCGGAAATCCTCGACAATGCGCGCCACATCGGCGGCGAGCTGATCGAGCAGCCGCTCGTTCTCATCGAGCGCCGAGCGGATGTGGCCGGGATAGAAGGCCACGCCCTCGAGCGTCAAGTGCGGCAGGCGGCTGACGGAGCGGGCCAGATCAACCAGCGGCTCGCCAACGGGCACGCCGCAGCGGTTCATGCCGAGATCGGCCTCGACCAGCACGCCGATGGTCACGCGCGCGGCGCGGGCGGCGTCGGAGAGCTGGCGCGCCGCCTGCATGCTATCGAGCGCCACGGTGACGCTGGTTTTGCGCGCCACCTCCATCAGCCGGCCGAGCTTCTTCAAGCCAACCACGGGATAAGCCACCAGCAGGTCGGGCGTGCCGCTCGCGACCATCACTTCCGCCTCGCCCACTTTGGCCACCGTGAGGCCCACCGCGCCCAGCTCAATCTGCTTATTGCCGATGGCCGGGATCTTGTGGGTCTTAGTGTGGGGGCGGAGGCGCAGGTCGTGCTCTTTGGCGTAGTGGGCCGCGCGGCAGAGGTTGCGCTCCATGCGCTCGAGATCAATGAGCAGGGCAGGGGTTTCCAGTTCTGAGATATGCATAGCCGCTGAAACCGCCAGCTTAGCATAGCCAGCGGCTACAATAAGGGGAACCGCATGAAGGGCCGTACAGCCGTTTTGGCCTTGCTCGCGTTGTCGGCGGTGGCGCTCTCGCTGCTCTATCCCGCCGACGCGAAACAGGAGCGCCTCGCCCGCCTCATCAATCTGGGGAAAGCGTTTTACGAGAACCCGGCTACGCCCAAGGAAGCTGTGGAGCAGTTTCGCGAGGCGCTGGATCTCGAGCCGAAGTCGGCGCGCGAGCATGTGAATTATGGCCTCGCGCTGCTGCGGGCTGGGCGCACTCCGGAAGGCGTGGCGGAACTGGAAAAGGCGCGCGCCATCGACCCGTCGCTGCCGCAGCCGTATTTCAACCTGGGCGTGGCGTTCAAGCGCGAGGGCGATTTTGCGCGGGCGTTCCAGGAATTCAGCCAGATGGCCAAGCGGGTTCCCGACGAGCCGGTGACGCATTACAACCTCGGCACGCTTCACCGGCTGCGAGGCGAGAGCGGCCCGGCGATCGCCGAGTTTCAGACCGCCTCGCGCCTCGACCCCACGCTGGCCGCTCCGCACTTCCAGCTCTTCAACATCTATCGCATCGCCAAGCAGGCCGAAGAGGCCCAGAAGGAGCTGGCGATTTTTCAGGAGATCAAGAAGCGGCAGGCCGAGACGGGGTCTTCTGAAGACATGGACTGGAGCTACTACTCCGAGATCGTGGACAACCTGCGCGCCGGCGGCGCGGCGGACGGGGCAGCGCCGGTGGAAGTGGTGTTCGAGGACCAGCGAGTGGGCAGCGTCGGCTCGGCGGCCGGCGCCGGCCTCGCCGCGCTCGATGCCGACGGCGACGGCAAGCTTGATCTGCTGGCGTGGTCGAGCGAGCGCGTCGTGCTGTTTCACAACACGGGACGCGGATTTGCAGCGGTGCCCCTGGAAGGCGCGCGCGGGCCGATGGCGGTGGCCGATTTCAACAACGACGGCCTGCCCGATTTGTGCGTGCTCGACGGCGGCGGCGCGCAGTTGTGGATGAACCGCCAGGGCAGCTTCACGCGGCCCGAAAAGGCGCTGCATGCGGGCGCGTTCCGCCGCGCGCTGGCCGTCGATTACGACCACGACTACGACCTCGACCTGCTGCTGCTCGGCTCCGACTCTGTATTACTGCGCAATAACGGCGACGGCACGTGGAGCGACGTTTCCGCGGCGTTTCCGTTCGTGAAGGGCGATGCGGAAGACGCGGCGGTGCTGGAGCTGGGCGAGAACACCAACACGTTCGACATTGTGGTGGCCTACCGCGACCGGCCGGCGGTTCTCTACCGCGACCGCAAGATCGGGCGGTACGAAGCTGAGCCGCTGCCGTTTTCGCTGGCTGGAGCGCTCGAAGTGGGAGACTTCAACCAGGACGGCTTCCTCGATCTGGCCGCGATCGGCTCCGGCGGCGTCACGTTTGTGGAAAACCACCGCGGGGCGCTCGAGCGCGGGCCGCAGCTTGCCGGGACGCCGGCCGCCGTGTTCGCCGACTTTCAAAATCGCGGCCGCACTGATGTGCTGGCCGGCGCTTCGATGTTGCTGCACAAAGCCGGCTTCGGCTACGAGGCCGGCCGGGTGCGCGGCGGTTCCGCGTTTGTCGCCGCGGCCACCGGCGACTTCTATAACCACGGCTTGACCGATGCGGCCATCATCGCGCCGGACGGCTCGGTGCACCTTCTCAAGAACGACACGCCCGCGAAGAACGGCTGGCTCGAGGTCGCCCTGGCCGGCGTCAAAAACCTGAAGCTCGCTTCCGGCGCGCGGGTGGAGGTGAAGGCGGGAGCATTGTATCAGAAGCAGGTATACCGGGGCGCGCCGCTGGTGTTCGGCCTGGCCGGGTACCAGCAGGCCGACACGGTGCGCATCACCTGGCCCAACGGCCTGGTGCAGAACGAGCCGCGCCAGGCCGCCGCCAACTACCACTACAAAGAGGAGCAGCGGCTCTCCGGCTCC
>DASQHK010000718.1:0-8538 GCA_035632135.1 Bryobacterales bacterium | reverse complement strand
GCTGCTGCATCCCCGAGCACCACTTCAACCTGAAAAAGCTCATCGACCTGCTGATCACCGACAAGCACAGGAACCCGAGCAACTACTCGCTGGTGGTCATCTCGGAGGGCGCGGTCTGGGAGGGCATCGACGTCCACGAATACGGAGAGGCCGACGCCTTCGGCCATCGCAAGAAGGTGAACATCGGCGAGGCGCTGAGCGACGAGGTGAAGAAGGCCACCGGCGAGGAAACCATCGTCAGCGACCTGACCTACGACCTGCGCAGCGGCGAGCCTGACTTTGTGGACAAGATGGTCGCTACCACGTTTGCCAATATGGCGCTCGACTGCCTGGCCGAAGGCAGGTATGGCCGCATGATGGCCATTCAGAACGGCTGCTACATCGACGCCGACATACCCGACTCCGCACTCGGCCCGCGCCGAGTCGACGTCGCCACCATGTACAACGTGGAGCGCTACCGCCCCAACTACACCGGCAAGCGCGGGCTGCCCATCTTCCTCACAAGGGCGTAAGCTCACCTGGCATCGCGGGTCCGGCAGGCCCTGGCGCACAGGCTTGTGGCGCAGAAGGCTGCGGTGTGGTTTATACTTGCAGCTACCCCAGGAGCCCTCAGGGAAATCCTGGCTGCATCTTTCGTCCAATCCGGTTTGGGGAGGAAGCTATGTCCAACGGGACGGCGCCACGTTCCGCCAATCCAGCGCCTCTGGGCCTGGCGGGTTTCGGACTCACCACGGTTGTTCTGAGTAGTATCAATGCAGGCTTGCTGCAGGGAGACGGGCCCACGCTGACAGCGGTGGTGGTTCCACTGGCGTTCGCGTATGGAGGCGTGGCCCAAATCATCGCCGGGATCTTGGAATTCAAGAGTGGCAATACATTCGGAACCGTGGCGTTCACCTCCTACGGCCTTTTCTGGTGGTGGTACGCGTTCCTGCTCTGGACGGTAGGCGCCGGCTGGCTCAAGCCGCCGGCGGCCAATGCGGTGGGCGTCACCCTGCTGTTGTGGGGCGTCTTCACGCTCTACATGTGGATTGCGACTTTCCGCGCCCCCTTCGCGGTTTGGACCGTGTTCCTGCTGCTGTGGATCACTTTCTTTCTGCTGGCAGGAGGCGATCTGGGGATGGGGATCGGCTGGCACACCGCCGGCGGGTGGCTGGGTCTGGCTACGGGTATCGATGCCTTGTATGTCTCTTTCGCCGAGGTGACCAACGCTACTTTCAACAGAACCGTGGTTCCGGTGGGGGCGCCGCTGCTCAAAGATGCTGCGTCTTCGCCCGCCGGAAGGTAGCGCTCACTCCAGCCGCTGGTCAATCACCTAAAACCGGTACCCCGGCGGCTTGATGTTCTTCACCCGCAGATAGACCTCGGCCTGCCCGCGATGATGCGCGGCCATCGTGAAGGCCCACCACATCGCTTCCCACGCCAGCACCGGCCGTCCTTGAAATTTCCAAGCCACGCTGTCCAACTGCTCCGGCGTCATGGCGTCGACCTGTTTGGCGCACGTGTCGAAAGAATCGGTGAGAAACCGGATGGCCGTCTGCTTATCGGTCGCGGCGGGTTTAGGGAGCGGCTGGGTTTTGGCTGCGCGCGCAAAACTCCGCGAGTTCTCGTCCGCAATATGGATCATGAGCTGGCCGAAGCTCATCTCTTCCGGATTCGGCTTGAAGTCGTAGCCCTCGGCGGGCATGGCTTCGGCCACGGCCAGCGTGAACTCCTTCGAAGTCTGCCAGTGCCTGGCGAAGATGACTTTGAAATCCCTCTCGGCGGCCACCACCGGCAGCGCGACCAGAACAGCGCCGATGAGTGTCAGGGCGCGCATGGGAATGCCTCCGGGCTGCGATTGTCTCACAAGCCAGACGCCGTTCGGCGGGTCGACGCCGCCCGCGACTCCTACATAAATGCCCGTACGATCTGGTCCTGGATTTCCCGCAGGCTGTCTTCGGCCATCTCCACTTCGCGGATTTTCTGCTGCAGCTTCTCGATCAGGAAGCGCTTTTCGAGACCATTCTTGATCACCAGCGCCAGCTCGGCGTTGTCCCACGGCTTCTCTATGTATTGATAGAGGCCCACCTCGTTGATGGCCTTGATGGCGTTTTCTTTGTCGGCGTAGCCGGTCAGCAGGATGCGGATGGCATGCGGCTGCACCGCTCTGACCTGCAGCAGGAAGGAGATGCCGTCCATGTCGGGCATCAGGTAGTCGGAGATCACCAGGTCCACGGTGCGCTGCTCGAGCAGCGCGAGCGCTTCGGCCGGCGAGTTTGCGGTCACCACGTCGTAATCGGCATCGAGCATCAGGAACGACTTGATGCTCACCACCACCATCTCCTCATCATCCACCAGCAGCACTATCGGTTGTCTGTCCGCGCCGCCCATGATCTCCCAGTACCCGCTACGAAGCCTTCCATTCTACCGGCAAACTGATGGTAAATGTTGTCCCGCGCCCCACTTCGCTCTCGACCTCGATCTTGCCGTGGTGGTCTTCGATGATCTTGCGGCAGATAGCGAGTCCCAGCCCCGTCCCTACCCCCGCCTTCTTGGTGGTGAACCCGGTGTCGAAGATCCTTTGCAGATTCTCGGGCGGGATGCCGGAGCCGGTATCGGCGATCTGAATTTTGACCATGTCGCCGTCGCGAAACGTGCGGATGGTGATGGCGCCCTTGCCGCCGATGGCGTGCGAGGCATTCACCAGCATGTTCATGAACACCTGGTTGAGCTGGTTGGAATGGCAGGGCACGCGGGGAATGTCGCCGAACTCCTTGTTCACGGTGATGCGGTTTTTCAATTCGTGGTGGACCAGCGTGAGCGTGCTCTCAATGCCTTCGTGCAGGTCGGTGCTGCGCACTTCGGCCTCGTCGAGCCGCGCAAAATTCCGCAGGCTGCGCACGATGCCGATGATGCGCTCGCAGGCGAGCTGGTTCACGCGCGAGATCTCCTCGATCACGCCCAGCACGCGCTTCAGGTCGGCGTTGTTGCGGAACGCCTCGGGGCAAGCCTCCGAGGCGATGACCTCGCGCAGCCGGGCGAGCGACCGCACCAGCACGTCGCTGTTGCTGGTAATGGTGCCGATGGGCGTGTGCATGTCGTGCGCGATGCCGGACACCAGCGCCCCCAGCGCCGCCATCTTGTCCTGCTCGACCAGTTGGGCGCGGCTACGCTGCAGCGCTTCACTGCGCTCTTCCACCTGCCGCTCCAGGTCTTCCGCGTATCGGCGCAGCTCCGTGGTCCGGTTCTTGACCTCTTCTTCGAGTTCGTGCGAGTGCTCCCAAACTTTTCCATACGACGCCAGCATTTCCGCGTGGATCCTTTCGCTCTCCTCCCGGATCAGCTTGTTTTCCATTTGGAGCCGGCGGTAACGCAGGGCCGCCCCGATCGCGGAGGGCAACTCGGCGGGGGAAGAAAGGCAAGCGAAGACTTCGGCCGGGGCCCCGACGACGATCACCGGCGGCGCGTCTTCCCGCCCAGCGATGTCGGGAGCCAACTGCACCGCTGCCGCCGCATCGAGCACCACCACGTCCGGCGGATTCTGCTCCAGAAAGCTTTTTTCCAGAATGGCCCGGGCCGCCTCGGCGCTTGCCGCCTCTGCAATGAAGAGCGATGCATCCGCCCCTTGCCGCGCCCGCTCCCGCAGCCCGGCGTCGGAGCCAACCACCAGCAGCTTTTCGGCCCGCGGGTTGTCAGGCATGTTGTTCAGGCATGAGGCGCGCCCTTGGCCGGCTGGTCCTGGGTGAGGCCGAGCGCCAGCAGCGCCCGCACGCGCTTCACCAGGGCCTTGAACATCTTCTCGGTCATCTCGGCGTGGTCGGCCAGCAGGTCGAAGAAGTCCTCTCGCTCGATCTTCAGCAGGCCGCTCGGCTCGACGCACGTCGCGGTGGCCACGCTCGGCTGATCGTCGAACAGCGCCCAGTTCCCCAGCGTCTCGCCGGGGCCGACCGAAAAAATCTCCCTCGCGCCGCGCGTCAGCCGGATGCGCCCTTCGAGCACGACATAGAGCGCGTCGGCCGCTCCGTTTTCCTTAAACAGCACGGTTCCGGGAGCGCACTCCACCTGCGCCGCGATCGACGCCGCCAGCGCCAGCAGATCGGTCTCCATGTCGCTGAACAGCTCGACCTTTTGCAGCCGGATGGCCTTGTCGAGGGTGGTGAGGGTTTCCATGGCGTTCGCGGGCTACGATTTGGCCGCGGCGCTGCGGAACCGCTGGCGCGCCGCCCGCACCGTTTCCGCCAGCAGCGGCTCGTCAGACCCGGCCAGCGGCTCCAGCAGCGGCTCCAGCTCCGCCAGCCCCTGGTCGGCCGCGGCGTGGGCGGCGCACGATTGCAGCCACGGGTCCGACTCGGCCAGCAGTTCTCCGAGCGCCTGCCGGTAGGTCGGCAGCACGAAGCCGAACAGCGCGCGGCCGTATTCCAGAACGCGGTCCGGCGAGCGGTCCTCGATCACCGGCAGCAGCATCTGCCGGACCGGGTTCAGCAGCATGCTGTCCAGAAACTCCAGCGCGTTGGCGCGCAGGTCGCGCCGGCCGCTGCTGATTCCGTAATAGGCGTCGAAGATGTCCTTGGGCGGATAGAGCAGCCCGATCAGCCGGAAAATCACCTCCAGCTTGCGGCCAAGCTGCTCGGCCAGCGCCCGGCGCAGAAAGGCGATGGAGGCCGAGGTCCCGTTGGCCGGCACCACTTGCAGGATGCCTAGATATTTGTAATAGTTACGAAGCTCCTTCTCCGTCAGCGGGTTGATGCGGCCTCCGTCCAAACGCACCTGCGGGTCGCGCAGGCGGATGCGGCTCAGCGCCCGCAGGATTTGGCGCTGCAGGTCCAGGTCCGCCAGGGTAAGGCTCGCCGCCAGGCTGGCGGCCGCTTCCTGCCCGCCGATCATCGCGAAAACGCGCGGCAGCTCGCGCCGCGCGCGCACGGAAAATTGCGGATCGAGCAGCGCGCGCTGGAGCTGCGGCAGAACTTCAGGGCCGAAAGCGGCCAGCGCCCGCCGCGCCTCACTGCGGAAGCGGCGGTCGGCGAGCAGGCCGAGCAGCGGCGCCACCAGGCTCTGCTGCCGCGCCCGCCCGGCGCTCGAAGCCGCAGCCCGCACCACCACCGGGTCCGGATCGCGCAGCAGGTCGGCCAGCGCGGCCTGGCAATCGAGGTCGCTTGGCGCCAGGCCCAGCACCTCCGCGGCCGGCTGCCGGTAGGCCGGCTGGTCCTGGAGCGCCGAGGCAATGAAAGCGTGAAACACCTCGTGCGCCTTGGCGCGGTCGGGCGAGTCGGCCCGTCCCAGCAACCGCGCCGCCGCCGTCCCGCGCAGAACTGCGTGCGGCGCGTCCAGCAGGTCTTTCAGCTTGACGTAGTTTTCCTCCGGGTCATACCGCTCCACATAGTCCAGCGCCTTCCACAAGGAGTCGACGTCGCTTTCGAGAAAAAGAAACACCGACACCTGCGGCGCGCAATCGGGCACGCCCTTGGCCGCCACAATCGCCAGCGCCTTGCGCCGGATGGCTGGCGACATGTGCATCAGCAGTGAGCCCAATTGCGCCGAGGCCAAGCTCGCCTCGCCATACTGCAACAGGCCCAGACCCGTTTCGACCGCCCGGTCGTCGGAGCTGGCGAGTGTCGCCGCGATCGACTCGGTGGGCGACGAGGTGGCCATCTCCATCAGGAGCGCCTCGGCGCTGATGTCTTTGCGCTCGATGCTCGACCGCAGCGTATTCACGTACTCGCGCCGCAGCTTCCACGCCACGCCCAGCCAGGGAACCACCAGCGCCACGTTCACCCAGGCGAGCTGCTGCATGGTCAGGTTCAGCAGATCGTGCCCGGCGAGGGGGATCAGCAGCAGGCCCCCCACGCCGTCCGCCCAGCGCGCCGCCACCATGTCGATGAACGACTTGGCCTGTTGCCGCAGGCGCGCCGGCAGCGGCACGTAAAGCAGCTCGGTCGCGGAGCGGTCGATGGAGTGCCGGAAGCCCTGGTCAAATCCCTTGATCAGCACCCCGGCCAGCAGGCCCGCGGACAGCACCAGCACCGTCGATCCGAATAGCATGGCTACCGGCAGGATGAAGATCGCGAAGTTCAGCCCGAACATCCGCATCACCCGGCTGCTGAGGATCACGTGCATCAGAAACGACAAGACCGCCATGTAGCTGTAGAAATCCGAGAGGAAGGCGGTCATCTTGTCCGGATCGGGCACCGCGTGCTTGACGATGTAGGTGAACTGGAAATCCACCAGCACCCCCACCACCGCCGAGACGAACACCAGCAGAGCAATCAAGGACAGGTAGCGCGATCCCCGGATGGCCCGCACGCTCTCGGCCAGGTTGGAGGGGCCCGCCGCCTGCTTGCTCTTGGAGGACGAGGCCGTTTCCGGGTGCTGCGTGCTGCGCCACAGATACCCTACGATCACCGCGCAGGCCAGCAGAAACGGCACGTAAACCAGCAGCAGGTTTTGCGCGCCGACCCGCCGGGTCATCAGGCTCGAGAACTGTCCGCCCAGCGCGCAGCCCAGAATGCCCCCGCTGCTGATGATGGAGAACAAGCGCCGCGCCTGCCGGGTGGTGAAGATGTGATTCGCCAGCGTCCACACCTGGCTCACCAGGATCACCGCGTACATACCCGTCCAGACGATGAGGCCCGCCGCGGCCCATTTCGGGCGCATCCGCAGCAGCCACCAGAAAAACACCAGGTTGGAGGCGAAAAAGAGCTGGGTATTGATGAGTAATTGATCCTGCCGCAGCCGCGCCGCCAGCTTGATGTAAATCGAGACGACAAAGCTCACCGCCACGGCGGTGACGACGTAGACATAGGGGAGGCTCCGCGGGTGGAAGCGATCCGGGGCCAGGTAGAGCGCTTTGCTGGCCGCCTTCAAGGCGATCATGGAGGCGACAGCCAGCAGCAGATATAGTGTGAGGAGCAGGGCGGGCCGCGCCTCGCCGGGCTCGAAGGCGAAGAACTCGAGCACCCTGGTACGAATGTCCCGGCGTGGCCCCTCGGCTGGCATCAAAACCCTTTGGCCCTGCGGGTCTTAGCGTACCATCAACAGCACCGCCACGCCCGCCCCGAACATGACCACAAATCCCGTCGCCACGCGCCAGCCGAACGCCGCCGAGCCGGCCACCGCCGCGATCGCGCTCTTGACCACCGCGTTCGACGCCCAGGCCACCAGTACGCCGACCACGCCGATCGGGAGCGAGATTTGGGCGTGGTGCAGCAGGTCGGCCAGCGTCACCGAAACCGCATCCACGTTGACGCTTCCGCCGATGGCGCTGGTCCAATAGGCGCTCGCCCCTCCCATGCGGGCGGCTGCCGCTTTCCCGATCAGCAGAATTACGGCGAAGAACGCTCCAAACTCCAGCGCCGGCAGCACACGGAACGGGTTGCGCAGCTCGATCTGCTGACCGGCCGGCGCCTCCCGCCCCGCCGCTGGCCGCCGGCCACGCGACACCACCCAGGCGAACGCCAATCCCACTGCCGCCATCGCCATCAGCATCGCCAGTGATGCCCGCCCCAGGTCCGGCGCGACGGCGTAGATCACAATCAAGCTGCGCGGCCCCATCACCGCGTTGGCGATCAGCGTGGCTTGCCAGTATTCCCGCAGCTTTTCCGGCTCTTCGTGACAACCCTTGGCGAAGGCCGCCGTGGCCGCGGTGCTGGAGGCCAGGCCTCCCAGCAGGCTCGCCAGCTCCAGCCCCTTGCTTTCCCCCAGAAACTTGGTGAGGAAATAGCCGACATAGGAGATCGACGACACCAGGATCACGAACAGCCACACCTGGCGCGGCGAAAAAAAGTGATAAGGACCGAAATCCCCTGCCGGCAGCAGCGGGTATATCACGAAGACCAGCGCCAGGAAACGCAGCGTGTCGTTGAACTCCCCGGCGGTGATGGTCTCGCGCACCAGCCTGTGCAGCCATTGCTTGAATTCAAGCGCGGTGACCACCACGATCGTTAACCCGATGGCGAGGGTGGCGTAGGGGGTGGTAGCGAGGTAGCCGAACCAGAAGGTCGCGATAGCCGCCATCTCGGTGGTGATGCCGGCACGCTCGGTGATCTGAAAATGAAAGACCGCCAGCAACAGGGTGATGGCCCCCAGCGACGCCACTGCAAACCACGGCTGCCCGAGCAGCCCGCACAGGGCCCCCACCAGCGCGATGAGCAGGAAGTCGCGGATGCCCGGATACCGCTCGCCGAGCGCCGCCTCTCGCTGCGCCCCCACCAGGAACCCGATCAGCAGGGCCTCCGCCATGGCGCGCATCGTTGACAGGGATATGATTGTCGAGCCTCCCATGGGTCGAAGGAACACTAACAGAGCCGTCTTGCGCTGGTCAACATTGGGGCGCCGGGGGGCAATTGGGCGGGCCGCTCCTTAAACCTTTGCCCTCTCCGCGCCGATAAGCAGAACGCACGGGAATCCGCCCGGAGGAAACGATATGGCTAACTCGATTGTGCCTTTGGGCACCGCCAGCTCCATCACGCCGCGGGTGATGACCGCCCTGGCCCGGCTCCGCGAGCTGCCCGCTTCCGCGCCGATCGTGCACCGGGCTCTGGTTCTGCTCGAAAACCCCGACTT